>NZ_PNDT01000012.1:0-31814 GCF_005886375.1 Pseudoalteromonas sp. S1727 | reverse complement strand
GTGCGTCAATTTGCTGATTAAATTAACTAAAGGCTCAATATATGATGTTATTTTCAGATTTACTTAACGGGCAGAAAATCCTGCCAATTATACAAACTAGCTCTGTTGAAGAGGGAGTACAAATAGCAAAGGCGATGCAGGAAGGAGGCTTGAACTTAGTTGAAGTGGTGTTGCGTAGCGAGGCCTCATTAGCGGCGCTCAGTGCTATCAAAGATCAGGTTCCAGGTTTGTTAGTGGGCGCAGGAACGGTTACTGACAGTGATGTTTTGCAACAAGCTATTGATGCTGGAGCTGATTTTATTGTTACTCCAGCGATATCCACGCGTTTATTGGATGCCCTGAGCTGCTGTAAGATACCTGTATTACCAGGGGTATCCAACACTGCAGATATTTTACTTGCTAAAGAGTTTGGTTTTACACAAATGAAGTTTTTTCCCGCAAATTTAAGTGGTGGAGCTGCTTTTATAAAAGGTGTCGCAACTGTTTTTCCAACCATTAGTTTTTGCCCTACAGGAGGCATTAATGCGGAGAATAGGCAAGATTATCTCGCTTTAAATAATGTATTAGCTGTAGGTGGCACTTGGGTCTGCCAACCTCAATGGCTTGAAAATAAACAATGGCAACATATTAGCCAAGCCTGTAAAGAAGCTAATAGCTAAAAGTTATTGGCTGATAAGGATATTGGCCTTTTTAAATTGCATCGCAAGGGTCACAACTACGTGACAGGAAATGAATATAAATGCTGTAGAGAGCTCACCTTAACACTTTAGCATTGTTCTTCATTTTGACCCTCATTTCTATACTGACTACTTGATAATCAAATACCTTAAAAAAATTTACGATTTAAATTCATTTTAATATCATAAAGTTAACATTTGGTAAGGCCGCTTTACATCAAGGCCACCTTGCCTTTTCTGTGTTTGATGATAAATTGTTCTAAGCGCATATTTATTGTGCTCACACACAAAGATAATAAAATTAAAGATCGTTGGGGAACTCAATGGGTACTATTAGAAAAAATAAGACAATAAAGTTTAAACGTTCAGTGCTAAGCAGTGTAATCGCATTATATTGTTTAAATGGGGTTGCAGCCGAACCTGTTGCAAATAAAAATGAGTTCGAAGTTATTGAAGTGACAAGTGGCTTTAAACAAAATTTAGAGTCGGCTATTTTTGATAAAAAAGCATCGGATGAAATTGGTGACAGCATTTCTGCGGAAGATATAGGTTCATTACCAGCTCTAGATATGGGGGAGGCATTACAAGCCGTTCCGGGTGTACAACTAAATCGTGAAGGCTCACGTCGTGAATCGAGTGTTAATTTGCGAGGGTTGCCATCAGGTTTTGTTTTGACGACTGCCAATAATCAAGCTATTGCAACACCTACGCGTAACTCATCTAGCTCAGCATTTGGCCCAGGTAACCCATTTGGTGCTTATGACCCGTCTGTTTTTAGTGGCCTAAAAGTAGTTAAGTCATTATCTGCGGATATGATTGAAGGTGGTATCGCGGGTACTATTGACCAAGGCTTAAAGGGCGCACTAAGTAAAAAAGATTCATTTGTTACTCAAATTGGTGCTCGCTATGAAGAGCTAGCTGATGAAACTGATTTGGAAGGTGTTATTTCTGGTACCAAACATTTAATAGAAGATACTTTGGCTATTACTGCGACATTAGCTTATTCAGATCAATCGTTTCGACGCGATGCTATTAGAATAAACGCTTATGACACCATTTCAGAACAGCAATTTGATCAAGGTAATAACACTGGCAGTTTTGCTGAGTATAAAGCAGCGAATAATCTTCCTGACAACGCAATACTACAAATGCCTGGTGAATATCGCCAACAAAGCGAAACTAATTCAGGAGACCGAATTTCGTTTTCTGGCGGGATTGAGTATCAAGCGACAGAAGACTTGAAGCTTGGTTTTAATACTATCATCACAAAAAGAGAATTAAGTGGTGCTCGTTTAGAGCAACTTGAAATGCGCTTGGACCAAAAAACTGTGGGTATTACCCCTAAAGATGAATTCAAGCCTCGTGATACCGGGCAAACAGGTACCTCTGGTGAACCTATTTATGTTTTATCTGGCGTAGATTTTAACAATATACGTTATTACTTTGATAACCGCGGTGAAGCGCAAAAAGAGCAAGCGCAAGCGTATATTTTTGACGCAGAATACACCCTTGGTATGTGGAAGTTTGATGGTGCATTAACACTTTCATCGGCTGAAAATGAGTGGTCACAAGTGTTGATTTCTTCACGTATAGATAGCCCATCAGGTGTTGATGGTAGTATTTATACAGGTGAAGGGAATATTGAAAACTTTTATATGGATTTAACTGGCACTGAAAACTCTATGGATTGGGATGGTGCTACGTGGGTACCTAAAATGCAAGTTGCAAATACAGCTGTTACAAGCACAACCGGTGCTAATGGTTTGTATATGTTACTTACAGGGAACTATGAAAAAATAGAGCACCAAAATGATTCATTTGAAATAAATGCAGAGCGAGATTTTGACGACAGTTTTATCAAAAGTATTCGTTTTGGTTATCGTTATGCAGAGACCACGCTTGATTCAGAATATGCAAAAGGTTCACCAGTGGGGGTAGATCCTACAGGTATTTTGACTTCAGATGCGATGATTGATCCATCTTATGTCAACGAGCATGCATTCTTTGGTGGCGATGCTCCTGGTTTTGTGACAGCGGCAAATGGTTGGCGCTCATTTGATTTTGATTCAGTAAACAGTGCGTTATTATCAACTATCGATATTAATCAAATATCACCTTCTGCAGATGGTGAAAAACCTGTTTTATCACCAACTGGTTACGTGACTCGTGGTGGTCGTCAAGCTGATGGTTTAGTATATTCATCAACACTTGAAACAAATGCTCTGTATTTAATGGCCAATTATGAGTTTATATTTGGTGATCATTATCTACGCGGTAACTTAGGTGGGCGGTATATTGAGTCTAAAACGGAATCTCGTGCACCACTTGCCGGTCAGGGTGATATAAATAATCTCGAAGAGGGGGTATATCCTGATGATTACAATCACTTCTTGCCAACTTTAAATGCAGCAATTAATTTAGATGAAGATGACGATCTATTGTTACGCTTTGCGTATGGACAGTCGTTAGTACGACCAGATTTACGTTCAGCAACTCCATCAGCGTCGTTTAACTATATTCCAGGTTTAACAACAGTTCGCCTACCTGGCGTTGGCATTAAGCCATTTGAAGCAGACTCTTATGATTTATCGCTAGAGTGGTATAACCGACCAGGAAGTGCCATTAGTGTGGCCTTATTTCAAAAAGAAATTAAAAATTTATTCCAATCACAGCAAGTTTGTGATGCCTCTACCCTTGCTGGAACCGGTGTTAGTTTAGGTAAACTTACGGAAGATGCTGACGGTACATGCCGAACGGATGGTAATGATAATTTGACCGACACTGGATTAGTTTCTGCCGGTGATGAAGTACGTCTAAGTGGTATTGTTAATATCGAAGATACTATTGAAGTTAGAGGTTATGAACTATCAATTCAGCAAAATTTAGATTTTTTACCATACCCGTGGAATGGCTTTGGTGGTGTATTTAACTACTCAAAAACGTCGCAAGATGACTCTGATGAGATCCGTGTATCTGGTATTTCAGAAGATACTTTTAACGTGATCGGTTATTACGAACAAGAAAACTATGGGTTTAGGCTTGCATATAACTACCGCTCTGATTATGACTTAAGAACGGTAGGTACCTCAAATGGTTCAGGTGATAGAAGTGTTAAAGCTGCTGGTCGTTTAGATGCTTCAATTTATTACAACTTTAGTGAACAATTAACAATGAGTTTAAAAGCATATAACTTAACTAATACTTTGTATGAAGAGTATCAGAATAACGAATGGCAACCTCGTTCTACCATGTATGATGGCCAAGTTTATGCGTTAGCCATGAAGTATACTTTTTAATAATTACTGATAATAAAATTACAGTTGAGGTTAAACAATGTTTAACCTCAACTGCTGCATAAGATCATCAATTCCTGCTTTTTATAGGTGTGATGATTACCCTCATCTTTAGCTAATCCCCCCTAAGCATTTATTGTGCAGTTGTTACTTTTAAACTTTTAACCACATGATATATAAGATATAAATTATTTGTCTTTTTCTTGAAAAATACCACATTGGCAAGGTTGCCTTACCAATAATTGTGTTCTATTGTTTAAACGGTTGCAGTGAATTGCTTTTTGAGTCGCTGTACAAACCTCTAATAAAAAATCAGGACACACAATGAAAATAAACAAAAAAACAATCGCGGCTTTCAAGCTGAGTAACTTTGTTGCATGCATAATTTTAAGTTCATATGTACAAGCTGAGGTAGTGCAGGTTTACACTGCTACTGAATTGCAAAATGCGTTGAAAACCGCCAGTGCGGGCGATGAAATAGTCGTAAATGCTGGCAGTTACGTTGGCAACAAAGCAACCAGTGGTAGTAGCAAAGCACATTTTTACAGTGATCGAAGTGGTGAAGCTAATGATCCAATAATACTCAGAAGCGCTGATATTAGTAATAAGCAAGTACTTAAAGGGTCTACCATTGATTCAGGTTATATCTTCTACCTTAATGGTGATAACTGGGTTATTAAAGACTTAAAATTTAGCACTGCACAAAAAGGCATCATGCTCGAAGGTTCAAACCACAACGAGATTGATAATGTAGAGTTATCAAATTTAGGTGCAGAAGCAGTACATATGCGTTATTTCAGTAGTGATAATGTACTGTCTAATTGCTATATCCACGATACAGGTAAGCGTGTTGGGCAGGAAGGCTTTGGTGAAGGAGTATATATTGGTACTCATGATGGTCATACTGCAGAAAAGCTTGACCATAGCGACAATAATCGCATTGGCGGCTGTGTTATTGGCCCAAACGTAACAGCCGAAGCATTTGATATTAAAGCGGGTGTAAGTGGTACTGTGATTGAATTTAACTCTATTAATGGCAGTGGCATTATTGGTGATGCAGGTAATCCTGCCGCAGATAGTTTTATTGATTTAAAAGGTACAAATAATGTGATTAGAAATAATCATCTTGATTGGGGGGGAGACAGTAATATTGCCCATGCGATTTTTACTTATCAGGAACACCGTTCTTCCAATATATATAACAATGAAATCAACCTAAGCGTCGACGCTCCCACTTATAAAATATTAGAAGAAACTATTCACGCACAAAATAATATCCGCTTAGATGGTGGAACCAAGCAGGTTGATGCAAGTTACCAAGCTAATAAAATTGATAGCATTCTTGATCAGTCAATTGAAACAGCTTCGCGAAGCTATACCTGCTTTGATGAGCTCAATGGTTGCGGTATGCCTACTACTTCCCCTAATCCGCCGCCAACGTATACGTATCCAATTGCCACAGCTAGTAGTAATGATGGCAACGTACCTGAAAATACACTTGATGGCGATTTGTCAGAAAGCTCTCGTTGGTCTGCTTATGGAATAGGTGAGTGGATCAAATTTGAGCTAGAACAAACTCAAAATGTCTCTGTATTGAACATTGCTTTTAATATGGGCAATACTCGCCAAAGTAATATTCAGATTCAGCGTTCTTTCGATGGTAATAGTTGGGATAACTTACTTACTGCAACCAGTAGTGGCGAGACATTAGGATTTGAGTCATTTAACTTAAATGGTGCGCAAGGACGTTACTTTAAAATAATTGGTAACGGAAATAGCGTCAATGACTGGAATAGCTTTACTGAAGTTGCATTTGAATTTGGTCAAGAAACAGCACCGCCATCAGATATTGCAGGCTGCAATGGAATAGCTGATATTAGCTGGGGAGATAAAACTGAGGTAAGTATAGCCACGACTGACTGCATTCGTTTTGATAACGATCTAACAAATGGCGTTCTACAAGCTTGGGATAGTGATGCAAACAGTTCATGCGATTTTAGAGGTGAAATTACGGCAACCAGTAATAGCTCTATTGCTGCAACCGTCGATTCAAATTATCACGCTATTAATAGCTTAAGTGGTAAAACATTTAAACTTAGCCCGAATAATAGCTGTCAATATATTAAACTGAGAGCCTATTAACTGTTTTCGACTCATTGTATATCCAGGCATTTTGAATTGTTGCTTGGGTATACATTCCTCTTTTTACTTAGAAACAATCCCCACGCATTTTAAAACATTGTATTTACAAAAAATTTAACCTTTTAAGTTATTGATCTTTAATTATTTACAAAAAATGTAGTTATTATTTTATTGGTAAGGCCGCTTTGCCGCTTTACCTTGGTGTGTTGAGGTGATATGTTGAGCTATAAATCACACACAATGATACATTTTAAGGTAATAAAGATGACTATAAGAAAACAGAATAAACATTCTCTAAACTTAAAAAAAACATTACTCGCTTCATTGATTGCAATGAATGTTACAAGTGTTAGTGCGCAATCGGAGCAAGAGCAACTTACCGAAGATGATCAAATTGAGGTTATAGAGGTCTCTGGTCTGCGTGATTCATACAAAAACGCTATCAGTACTAAACGTGCTGCAGTAACAATTGTTGATTCCATCTCGCTCGAGGATATGGGCGCTTTACCTGATAATTCAGTGGCTGAAACTTTAGAGCGTATTACAGGTGTTGCAGCCGATCGGTTTAAAGGCGGCGCTAGTGAAATATCTATTCGTGGTTTAGGCCCGTTTTTAGGCATGTCGACGCTGAATGGGCGTGCAATTTCATCAGGTAGCGGTAACCGTAGTGTTGCGTTTAGCCAGTTTCCATCTGAGCTTGTGAACGGGGTTAAAGTCTATAAATCACAATCGGCTAACCTACTTGAAGGGGGTGTTTCAGGTGTGATTGACCTCGGTACTATTAAACCAGTTGATTACGGTAAAGAGAATTTCCAAGCTGAGGTAAAAGGCACCTACGACGAATACCAAAGTAAATTAGAAGATGATAATGGATTTGGTAATAAAATATCATTTTCATATACCAATACTTATGATGTTGGTGATGGTCAGTTAGGCTTTGCTATTGGTTATGCTGGCGGGGAGTCTCCACGTCCTGAAGAAACATATTTAACAAGTTCAACACTTAGAAATTGTAACTCGGATTATGGTTTGGATGGCGGAAGCAGCTGTAGTTTTAATGACTCTAATGCTGCAGCAAACGGCGGTGATGCAATTGATGGTGATTACTATTTCATCTCTAATGCATTTACATATCGTCAAATGGAATCTGTTGAAGATGATGATGCAGTGATTGCTGCCGTGCAATGGAAACCAACAGATAAATTAGATATAAATTTTGATGCACAATGGTCTGAAAGTTCATATTTTGAAGATCGTCATGACCTAAGTTTCGACGATGCCAGACGTCGCGTGTCAAACTGGCAAACAAATGACGACCATATTCTTACCAGTTATACGGGCGAGTCTCGGATTGCGAATATGAACGAAATGCGTACCCGCGACGAAGAATATAAAGGTGCAGGCTTTAATGTTAAGTGGCAAGTTACAGATGATTTAGAACTTGCATTTGACGCTGCATACTCAGGTACAAATAGATGGCAAGATCGCACTTATACACGCTTTAGAAGTAAGCGTAAATTTTATGACTGGCAGCAAAGAAATAGTCAACAATTTCCGAATGTAACAAATGTATATACTGATTTTGATGATGCTGCTGGTAGTAGTATTAACTGGCAAAGTGATGTAAATGATTTGGCATTCTTTGATGACGATAGTGAAGCACGTAAATATCGCTTTGAAATTGACGACCGAATTCGCAGTACTAAATTAGATGCTAAATACTTATTAGATGCTGGTATGTTTACCTTCTTGAGTTCAGGTTTTGCGTATTCTTCACGCTCTCATCAAAACTATGGTGAAGATCAGGTAAGTAAAGCAACCGCAAAAGATGATCGTGCTGGCGTGCTCGCAAGTGCAGCAAGTTGTCTCGAGCCTTGGCCACAATCAGGTTATGGTGAAGATGGTGATAGTCCTGTATCACAATGGGCATATTTAGATACATCATGTGCTTATAGCACATTGGTTGGAAGTGATGTGTTATCCCCTGATCCCAAAGCACCATCAGAAGCTGACATTGACTTAACTGAAGAGATAACGTCTTTCTATGTGATGTCTGATTTTGAGAGTGAGTTAGGTGGTATGTATGTTCGTGGTAATGTTGGGGTTCGTTATGTTCACACCAACATTGAATCAAAAGGGGTGACACAATCCTATACAGTCCAAACTAATGAAAATGGCTTTATAGAATTAGACGGTAATAATTCAGTTGAAATTAATCATTTCGAGAACTCATTCAGTAATGTATTACCAAGCTTAAATGTAATTCTAGAATTACGTGAAGATACTGAACTTCGTTTTGCTGCATTTAAAGCTATTTCTCGTCCTGATATGTGGTTTTATGGTGCTGGGCGTGAAGTGAGTGATATTACATACGACGATGGTTATACAACCCCAGAACAAGCACTTGATGATGGTAATGTTTCTGCTCGCGGTAATCCAAATTTAGAGCTGATCAAATCAAATAACTATGAGTTAGGTCTAAATTGGTATTGGGAAGATGAAACGATGCTTTCAGCTTCATACTATTATAAAACTTTTTCGGCACGTTTTGGGGCGGATACATCTGATGAGCAAATCATTGTAGATGGCACGTCATACGATACGACGGTTCAAGGTGTGCCGACTATTTATGATGATGAATCTAGCATCCAAGGCGTCGAGTTTACAGCGGTTCATCGTTTTAAAACATTACCGGAACCATTTGATGGCTTAGGCTTATCTTTAAGCTATAACTACTCTGATTCAGATTATATTACGCCTGAAGCCGGTGGCTCAATAACTGAAGATGCGCGAGCAGAAGTGACGCCTGCAAATTTAGCCGGTCTTTCTGAGCACGTGGCTAACACGCAAGTTTATTGGGAAGGTGAAGCGGCTTCTATTCGTTTGTCATATAAATATCGCTCAGACTACTTAAAACCATTTGGTAATGATTTATCACAAACAAATCGATTTGTAGATGATCAAAAAACAGTTGATTTGAGTCTAGGTTACAAGTTAACAGAACAATTGACTGCGAAGTTTGAAGTACTCAATTTAACCAATGAGCCTGCTGTTCAACAACGCGTGGCGCAAGGAGCTTATAACCAAATAGAATACAGCGGTTCTAAAGTATTCTTCGGTATTAAATATAAAATGTAACCTCATTACTGACTAACGTTAATCGATAGACCCCTTGCTGTCGATTAACGTCCTTCCTATTTCATTTTTAGTTCTAAGGCAAAAATATGACGTCTTTTATAATGAAAGCACTCATGTCTATGGTGTTCTACTTCTTGATATCCGCCAGCAGCTTCGCGAAGGTGCCGGGTGTATTTAATCAAGTATATTTACCTGATTACTCATATGCTGGTTATGAATTTGGTGAGAAACAGCCAAATATAAAAGAATGGCGCGTAATAAATGTGGCTGAGCATGGGTTAATTGCAAACGATGGTTTAGATGATACACAGGCGCTGCAGGCGTTACTTAAAAGGTTACAAAACGATCCTGAACCTGTGGTAATTCAATTTGGGCTCGGTCGTTATCAAATATCAGATATTATTCGCATTAGCCGAAGTCACCTAGTGATACGAGGTGCGGGAAAGTCAGCAACAGAGTTTTATTTCCCTCGTCCTCTCATGTACGCAACAACGCCTAGTGAAATGAAAGAGCTTGCACTATACCTCGATCAAGAAAAAAAGATTGAACGAAATTCAAGTCAAAATATTAAGTTGCCTTATACACTATGGTCTTGGAGCGGAGGTTTTTTTTGGACCGCAGTGGAAGGTGCACGAGTAAAAGCTTATTTACATGATTACAGCCCCACAGAACCGGTAATGGCTAATATCTTATCAGGGAAGAAAGACAGCTTCATTTTCACCGTTGATAATCCAAGCCAGCTAAAGGTAGGGCACGTTGTTGAAATTAATTGGCATAACCCTGAGGGTAAAAATGGTTCGTTTTTACAGCAACTTTATGGTGATAGTAATGTAAAGCTTGGCTCTCGTCATTGGGAAAATCCTGAACTTGCTTTATCACGCCAACAAGTGCTTATCACGGATATAAAGGCTAATAAGATAACAATAAAAACCCCACTGTTGCACGATATTGATACGCGTTGGAATGTAAATATACGTCAATGGCAGCACATTGAACAAGTCGGCTTTGAGCATTTCACAATGCGCTTTGATGAGCATCAGCACGTGGCTCATCATGTTGAGAGTGGATATAACGGCATATATTTAACACGTACGTTCAATAGTTGGATTAAAGATATCACTATTGAAAACTCAGATAGTGCTGTTTTGACTGAGAGTATCGCTAACGTCACTATTGCCGATGTTACAACCACGGGGAAATCATTAGCGCATTATACGGTGCAACTTGGTGGCGTGCATAATGTCTTGGTAAAAGGACTGACAATAGAGAATCCGTCAATTCATCCTCTGAGTTTTAATACTTTTGCTAATAAAAATGTTTATTTAGATTCTGATGTGAAAGTACAGCCCGTGTTAGATCAGCATTCAGGCGCGAATCATCATAATTTATTCGATAATACGCGTGTCCACATTACGCTTAACGAAACCCAAGGCCAATATAAGTATCCCTTATTTTTGGGTGGCGGCGCATCCTACTGGAAACCCTCGCACGGTAATCACACCACTTTATGGAACACCCGTATTAACTTTACAAATGGCGCGCTTAGTGATCAACCTATTGTTCTTTATGGCATGAAAGATGGTCCAAATGCTCGTCTAGTCGGCATGTCTGCAAACTTACCTTTTAAAATCGAGTATGGCCCGAACAGTTATCAGGAAGGAATAGGGGAATATTTTTCTGATATACCTTCTTTATATATTTATCAATTACAAAAGCGGCTTAGCAAACTCAAATCACGCTGAATTTTTGCTTAAATTAATTTATGGATAGTTAGAAACGATATGACTCAGTTAATCAATTTAGTACCCAGTGGTGTTGTCAGTGGTCAGCATTTACAAACCTTGTACCGAGTAGCACGTGAAAATCAGTTTGCTTACCCTGCGGTAAATGTTGTGAGTACAAATTCAATAAATGCGGCGTTAGAAGCGGCTCACAAATGCAAGTCCCCTATAATTATTCAATTATCTTACGGTGGGGCTGCTTTTTTTGTTGGCAAGGGTATCCCTTTACAAGGACACGAAGCGGCGATTGTGGGCGCTGTTGCCGCTGCCCATTACGTTCATACAGTGGCGCAAAGTTATGGTATACCAGTAATTCTCCATACCGACCATGCATCTAAAAAGTTATTGCCTTGGATCGATGGTTTACTGGATGCAGGTGAAACCTATTATAAATTGCATAACAAGCCGTTGTTTAGTTCTCATATGCTCGATTTATCTGAAGAAAGTGTAGAAGAAAATATTACAGTTTGTCAGCGTTATTTGGCGCGTATGCACTCTATGGATATGGCAATTGAAATAGAGCTTGGGTGTACTGGTGGTGAAGAAGATGGCATTGATAACTCTGATCTTGATAGTTCGCTACTTTATACTCAGCCAGAGGATGTTAGCTTTGCATTTGAGCAATTAAGGAAAATTAGTGATGCATTTACTATCGCCGCAGCATTTGGCAACGTACATGGTGTTTATAAACCAGGTAATGTACAACTCACTCCCAAAATACTAAAGAACTCTCAACAATATGTCGCAAACAAGTTTGATACCTGTTCTAAACCAATTGATTTTGTATTTCATGGTGGTTCTGGTTCGTTGCAAAATGAAATAAACGAAGCCATTAGTTACGGGGTGGTAAAAATGAATATTGATACCGATACTCAGTGGGCATGTTGGCAAGGTGTTCTTACATATTATCAAGATCATCAGGCGTTTTTGCACAGTCAAATTGGTAATCCACTTGGTGATGATATTCCTAATAAAAAATATTACGACCCACGTGTATGGTTACGGCATCTAGAAGAATCAATGACAGAGCGTTTAATCACTTCTTTTACGGCATTAAACTGTTTAGGTAGATTTTAAAGTTATGATCAGCATTGAAGAAAAACTCAAAGAACAACATACAAAAGAGGACTTATGTCTGCTTATTAATGTGATTTTAGATACCACTAAAGTTATTGATTATAAGGTTAATCAAGGTGCACTTAGTAATATTTTAGGCGCAACCAGCGAGGTTAATATTCAAGGTGAAACACAAAAAAAACTGGATGTTATCTGTAACCAGTTATTAAAAGACAGTCTTAAGTCATGTGGCTTGGTAAGAACGATTGCATCAGAAGAAGAGGATTTTGTAGTAGAAGGGCATTCAGGTGCACCTTATATAGTCGCTTTTGATCCACTTGATGGTTCATCAAATATAGATATAAATGGTCAAATTGGCACCATTTTTACTATTTACCAAGCACGCAACGATGTCGCAAGTAACAGTGAAGAGCAATTTTCACAAGCAGGGCATGCACAGGTATGTGCAGGATATGTTTTATACTCCGCTTCTACCATGTTGGCAATTACCACGGCGGGGCCGACGAGTTTTTATACATTAGATAAAAACTCACAAGCATACGTATTAACCACTGACAGCATTGAGCTCCCTACGCAAACGAATGAGTTCTCAGTCAATATGGCCAACAGTGCATGTTGGTCTCAAGGTTTCAATAATTATATTAATGACTTAGTGAGCTCAGATAATAGACGTGGGCGGCGGTTTAATATGCGTTGGAATGGTGCAATGGTCGCTGATATTCATCGTGTATTATCTCGTGGTGGAATTTTCTGTTACCCCACGCATTTCGATACGCCACAACCTTCAGCCAAGTTAAGGCTACTTTATGAAGCTAACCCAATGGCGTTCTTAATTGAAAATGCCGGTGGTAAAGCATATACAGAGTCAACTCGTATCTTGGATTTAAAACCGGATGATATTCATCAACGAGTCGCTGTAATAATGGGATCCGCGAGTGAAGTTGATTTTTGCTTAGGTTATCTGGACTAAAACAGCTGCATTAGTATCTTGTAGAAAATAAATACAATGTGGTATGGTGGCATTACCAATTTGAAATGCTAAATAAACGCACACACTAATAATAAAGGGCAAAATGATGAAAAAAACACTTTGTTTACTGTTAAGTTTGGGGATCTTTGGTTGTTCTCAGCAAGTAACAAACCCAACTGTTGAAGATAGCAGTAAAAGCCAGCTAGGTTCTACGGCTGAGTTTTCGAACGAAATGGCGCATGCAAATTTAGCGTTTATTAAAAACCAATATATCAGAATGATTGAGAATGTAGACAACAATCAGCATGTTAAATATGCCAAAGGATGCCAAGAGAAACAGACTGTTTGTTTCCCTCGCTCAGAAGAACATGGTGAAATATTTTTAGAAAAACCAACAAAATGGACGAATGGTTTTTACCCTGGAGTATTATGGAAGTTGTTAAGTGAGCGGGAGAAAATTGACGGTTTTTCAGCTTCTGAACAGCAACTAATTTTTGCAAAAGCTAAGTATTATCAAGATGCGCTAACTCCAGAAGCAAAAAGAGGATCAACCCATGATTTAGGGTTTATTCTTTATGACTCATTTGGCGAAGCGCTGCATTTTAATAGCTTAACGGCACAGGATAGATTGCGTTATACACAAACTCTTGAAGAAGGTCGAAGAACGTTAATAACACGTTTTGATCAAAATAAGGGGGTGATTAAATCATGGGATTTTGGACCAACCCTTCCTGCACATTATAAGAAAGATGGCGATATAAAAAGTCAAAGTATGTCATTAGCAGATCCGTGGACCTTCCCGGTTATTGTCGATAACATGATGAACTTAGAATTCTTAATGAGTAGTGACAATGAACAATATCGAGATATTGCGTTTAGTCATGCTAAACAGACTTATGAGCATCATTATTTCTATGACAAAGATGACAAAAATCAAGAGTTTCCAATTGCATATCATTTATTTGATTATGACTCTATGCGTCCAGGTAATTGGCAAGGTGTTGGTAATGTCTCTGCATGGGCGCGTGGGCAAGGTTGGTCATTGTATGGCTATGTGACTGTTGTTGAAGCGTTACAGCAGAAAAACTCTCAGCAACCATTACCTGACTTCGAAAATCATGTTGAGCGTCTTGTTAACTCAATAGATCATTTACTCGAAACTGATGTTGTTCCAGATTGGGATTTTTTTGCTGCATCAAATAATGCACAAGCTATCGCTGAAGATCAAAGTTTGGAAACAGTGCGTTATTCACGAATTTTAGATTTATGTGACTTTGAAATACCCAATAATATTCTTCCTTATAAGGGATATCGCCCGATTAAAATCGATAAGTCTATCCTGTCTGAGCAAACATTCGATGTTTTATCTACAATGACCTCAGCTTATGATGAACCATTTATTCAAGGTGAATCAGTGCTGCCATGTGGTAGTAAAGCATACCAACGTAATGCGACGCATATTCCAAAAGATACATCGGCTGCAGCACTTTATGCCGCGGCACTTTATCGCTTAGCTCAACTTAATATTAGTGAACAATTAAAAGATAAATCAATTATTTTGGCTGATAAAATTATGGCTGAATTAACTGCTAATTACCTGACAAAAAATGAAAAAGGCCGTGATTTTGAACTTGGATTTGTTTTGAATCAAGCAACAGGTAATTTACCTAATGCGAGTGAAATCAATACTTCAATTGTTTATGCTGATTTTTATTTCTTAGAAGCAAATATTCGCAAACTAGCCCTGCAAAATAGTTTATAGGCGCAATGGGTATAACTATGAAAGATCAATCTATTCTTCAGTTTTTCATGCTCTTAACTAGCTTGTGGGTATCAACCTTACTAGTAGGGTGTAATAGTAGTAACGAGTCAGCAAAGGCTCAAGCACCGGGTACAGCAAATATTTACAAAAAGCAAAAAATCAAAGCTTATGGGCGTTTTGTTCCTCAAAGAAACGACGACTTTGCATGGGAAAATGATAAAGTTGCTTTTCGCGTGTATGGGCCAGCTGCACCGATCAAAGGCCATGGTAGTGGTGTTGATGCTTGGTTTAAAAAGGTCAATTATTCGATTATAGATAAATGGTATGAGAATCACTTAAATGGTTTGTCATACCATGTTGACCGTGGCGAAGGTTATGACCCATATCATACAGGGACGAGTCGCGGAGTCGGCAGCACCGCAGTATGGATTCAAGGTCAAGCGTACTTTGCTCATAGCTTTAAGACTTACAATATTGAGGTTAATAACTCTAATAAAGTGGTTTTCACACTTGAATATGAATGGCAGACTCCATTAGGTTTAGTGCATGAGAGTAAAACTGTTTCACTGTTAATAGGCAGCCAGCTATTTTCTGTTAATTCAGTTTTTTCATTAGATGGGGTGCCTACGTCATTACCCATTGCGTTAGGTGTTACAACACATGATGAAAAAGCCACCGTATCATTCAATTATGAAACAGGGCGTATCGCCGCATGGGAAATGATTGACGGTATAGGGGTTGGCACTGGTGCATTGATTTCTCCAAGTAAAATTAAGGGGATCAAACATGTGCCCAGTACTGAGAAGGATAAAAGTCATATCTGGATATTCACTCATAGTGAAGAGGATGGCTCTTTACACTACTCTGCAGGGTTTGCATGGGCTGGTGCAAAAGAGATTACGAGCTTTGATCAGTGGAATAAATACTTAGATAACTATAAATAATCAGCAAGTTGTTTAGATATTTTTTGTAAGTTAAGTGTTGAGACCGTCAGTTAGGTGACGGTCTCATACTGTTATGGCGAAGAATATTGTTGGCCTAAGTGTGGATCACAGAGGCACTTGCAATGGGGACTGAGGGGAATACATGTGCTAGTTGTTGAGGTGTTAATTTCCAGTGTTCATTGAGGGTTTTAGCAATCCAGGAAAACGTATTTGAAGTAGGCATTAAATCCCGTTTTTCAAAAAGCTGCTCATCAGCAAGGCCGGGCCACTGGCCAGCAATTTGTCCACCTTTTACTTTTCCACCAGCGATAAACATAGCACTTGCGGTGCCGTGATCTGTACCTAGGGTACCATTTTCTTTAACCGTTCGACCAAACTCAGTAGCTACTATTATAACTGTGTTTTGCCATTGCGTTCCAAGGCCCTGTTTAAGTGCGTGCAAGCCATTATCAAGTTCTTCTAGTTGCCTTGCTAAGCGGTTGTTTTGATTGCTATGTGTGTCCCACCCGCCAAGCTCTAGCATGGCACAGTCAACATTACTTTTTGGGTCAATCATTAACTTGGCACATGCTTTACTTAAATCAACAAATTTACCGGTGCTTTTGTTTGACTCCTGTTGCGTGAGACCTTGTAATGCGAGACCTTGGTTTAAACGATCAAGTAACAATTTATCATCGGCATACATAGATGATAATGATTGATACACATCACTGTCAGCATCTTTCAATCTACTCGGATACCAGGTATTTGCTTGTGGTGTATTACGTAAGCTAATCGGGGTTGAGCGTGCAAGGGCAATGGCATTAACATTCCTTTGAGATATAGCTCTTGCTAGCCAGCCAGAGTCATGATCAATATTAGCTAAACCACTTTCCAAATAATCTTGACCATCAAAATGAGAGCGTTCTTTATACCCAGATGAAACGGCAATAACGGGTAAAAGCTGTTTATCTTTATACCACTGATGCAGGTTCGCTAGCGCTGGGTGAAAACCATAACCATTATCCAGTGGTAATAACTGTTCTTTGATACCGCTTGCGAGTTTTGGCCGTTGCTTTAATAGGTTTGCGTCAAATGCAGGAACTACAGTACCCAATGAGTCCATAGCTCCACGCAATACAACCCACACAAGTTTTGCTGGTTGCTCACTAGTTGGCTGATTCGATTCCAAGCTCATTGCTAATAAAGGGGTTTGAAACACCACTAAACTTGCGCCTAACGCTTTAATAAAGTCTCTACGTTCCATCATTATCTCCTTAAAAACTCTGGGCTCATTAAAAACAATGTCAGCGCTTGCTTGCGACTTTCTGCTCTAGATATGGTTTGATAGCTCAATTGACTAATAGACTCTGAAAAACTATTTTTTATAATGGCTTCAATCTGTACTTTTTTGGCTCTAGCTGCAATTGTGGATGCCCAGTTAACCCTTGAAATTAAAGCGCTAGCGCCATTCCAGTCATCTTCACTATCACTGTAACCTGCCGGAGAACCTGCTTTAAATGGTTGCTGACCAAGTGTTACCAGCGATGAATATAGTTGTCGATTATTGGTTTTTAATTCCAGCGCTCTAAGGGATGAAATTACAAATTCGCGAGGGGTTTTAAATTTTTGTTTCTCTGCGTGCCATGCTTCATCTGCGTTGATCATTGTGGTCATGACTGCTTTGATATCACCATTTGTAGCCAGCCAACTATCAGTCATTTTATTTACTAGGCTTGCTGGAGGGTTATCACTAATAAAGTGATGGGCTAGTTTATAGCTAATATGTTTGGCTGTTGCTGGGTGGACAGCTAAATCCCGAAGCATACTTTTGCCTTGCTCACTATCTTTTTGTGAATACGTTTTATTTAATAGAGTACGCACACCTGGTTCATGCCCTGAACGACGATATTTAAAGCCCTGCTCTTTATCTTTAAGTGGGTTAGCTACGCTCCAACCAGTAATTCCTTTCGCCAATTCAATTACATCTTTTTGGCTGTAACCACTGTCGACACCTAATGTATGGAGCTCTAAAATTTCACGGGCTAAGTTTTCGTTTAAACCTCGGCCATTCTTTTTAGCAACCTTTGAATTAGGCCCAAATGATTTTTCGTTATTCAAATAAATTAACATGGCAGGGTGTTGTATAACACTAATGAGCAAATCATCAAATCGGCCCAATAAATTAGGGGCAATGGCTTCACGCTCTAGCGTTGGCGCTAATGCGGTCATTACAGGCCCTGCACTACTGACACTAAAATGATTAGAGAAAAAGTCTAAAAGTCGCCAATTTAAACTATGCTCTGAGTTAATTGCATGTTCAAGCGTATCAATACTCAGTTGTAGGTAAATTTGTCGATGATAACTTACTTTAGGTGTTTTGGTTTGCGGTGTCTCAGAGGGGTTATTGCTTTTGATATTATTTTTATCAGATTTCTTTTGCTCACGGAGTTCAGCCAACTTATGCATGATCTCATCTGAGTGTGCTACATCTGAGTTAAAGTGAATAGCAGGTTTAAGTTGCAACTGACTAATAAGCCATTGCTTTGGATCTTTATTAGCGGCAGTGAGCTCAGAGGGGGTTGCTCCCAAACCAAAACGATTTATCGCAATAGTAGCTTGAACTGACATAATGACCTCAAACGGTTGTACTTAATTATTGAAAATAAACCTTTCAGTTTTTATCGCTATTTAATTTACATATCTTTACTCCGCTTTCTTCTATTCAGGCCAAGGCTATCTGCCAAAGTTCATATTTAAGATATAGAAGTTACAAAAGAGGCAATAATGCAAAGCAGCATTTGTTTTATTATTAGATCGATATGGGAAACAGTGTTTTTTATTATTGCTAATATACAACCAATAATAACTGACGTAAATTGTAATCAGTTCATAATAATTACAGTTTTATTGGATATAACATGATTATTTCAGCCTCTA
This sequence comes from Pseudoalteromonas sp. S1727, assembly GCF_005886375.1. Lineage (NCBI taxonomy): Bacteria > Pseudomonadati > Pseudomonadota > Gammaproteobacteria > Alteromonadales > Pseudoalteromonadaceae > Pseudoalteromonas > Pseudoalteromonas sp. S1727. The sequence goes on along the minus strand of NZ_PNDT01000012.1, from coordinate 13,111 downwards.
CAGATTATCGCAAAGCCGCTAAAGCAAAATTACCGCCATTTCTATTTCACTATATTGATGGTGGCTCTTACAAAGAACATACATTAAATCGAAATGTACAAGACCTGTCTGAAGTTGCTTTAAGGCAACGTATTTTAAAAGACATGTCTCAATTAGATTTGAGTACTGAGCTATTTGGCGAAAAGTTAAACCTACCTTTAATTTTAGCACCTGTAGGCTTAACTGGTATGTATGCAAGGCGAGGGGAAGTGCAAGCTGCTAAAGCGGCTGAAAATAAAGGGATACCTTTTACTATGTCTACAGTATCGGTGTGCCCAATTGAAGAGGTAACTCCCAATATTGATCGCGCTATGTGGTTCCAGTTATATGTATTGAGAGACAGGGGCTTCATGAAAAATGCGCTTGAAAGAGCCAAAGCCGCAGGCGTAAAAACGCTGGTGTTTACGGTTGATATGCCAGTTCCAGGGGCGCGATACCGAGATATGCATTCAGGAATGAGTGGGCCATTTGCTGCTTCAAGAAGAATTTTACAGGCAATGACGCATCCTCGTTGGGCTTTAGACGTCGGTTTGCTGGGTAAGCCTCATGATCTGGGTAATATCTCAGCATACCGTAATGAAAAAACCTCATTAGTTGATTATATCGGTTGGCTTGGAAGCAACTTCGATCCATCTATTAGTTGGAAGGACCTTGAGTGGATCAGAGATTTTTGGGATGGCCCAATGATCATTAAAGGCATTTTAGATGAAGAAGATGCTAAAGATGCCGTACGCTTCGGTGCTGATGGCATTGTTGTTTCAAATCATGGTGGTCGACAACTCGATGGCGTACTTTCTTCTGTAAAAGCATTACCTAAAATAGCAGATGCAGTAAAAGGAGACATTAAAATTCTGGTCGACTCAGGGATCCGAAATGGGCTCGATGTGGTCAGAATGTTGGCTTTAGGTGCCGACGCCGCGATGCTAGGGCGCTCTTATATATACGCTTTAGCGACAAACGGTCAAAAAGGTGTTGAGCACCTACTTGATTTGTATACTAATGAGATGAAAGTTGCCATGACGCTGACAGGTGCAAAATCAATTAAAGAATTAGGCTCGCACTCTTTGGTTTCATATTAAGTGGGCGTTTTTTATTCATAGGTTTATGAGTTGCCTCGCGTTGAAGCTTAATAAAGGTGGCTCAGTCTTAGCTTGGTCTGTCAGATTTGATTAACAGGATCAAATCTGACAGACTCAAATATGCCAATAGCAGCCAACTCGTTTCTGCCCCATAATAAGCTAACGTAAATACTCTAAAGGGCAGCTTTGAGTGCGCTACGGGCGCTCAGTTATGAGCAAACTATAGCCTTTCAGACCCGATCATTCTGTTTAAATAGCGAGTGGTTTTTATATTAAACCTCATAAGATTAATCATTGACATACTCATCTCGATTATTGATACTGAATTCATATTCACGAAGCAAGGCGTCTTCACATAAATGTGAATATTGGCAAATGCCAACCGATAGGCCCTTTACGGTAAAAAATATCAGAAAGTTACAAAATTATTAGTCATTTATCATGTGCGAATAGAGAATTGGGCCAACTCAAGCACTTGAGGAGTTACTAATATGCATGTCAATTTTAGCTCATCTTTAGAGTTTAAAAACATTACACTAGCTTGGGCTAAAAACAGCAAAGGGATCAAGGTTTGTAGACTTAGAGAGTCAATTGCTTATGTAGCTGGTTTTCCAGATTTAAAAAGTTATTTAACACACCTAGATCTTGATAAGGGTTTTCAGCCAACTAAAGAAAAATTCGAAGAAAAACTCTATTTTAACGAAAGTGACTTTGAAAATAGCCAAGTCTTTAGGCGTAGCGTTACTATCCAATTGTCAAAGGACATTAAGAATTTATCGGTAATTAAATCAATCCCGCCTCAAATAAAGCCTTTGAATCACCCATCGAATGAAGCCTTGGTTCTGATTTCTGAGGTTTTGGGCTGTAATTTAAAAGCTATCAAAAAGCTAGATATTGACGAGCATCTATTCGAAGACGAAGAACTTTCAGTCGTAGAGTCTTGTGAATGGTCAGCGCTTTATGGCTGCATATGTACCGATAAAGACGGGTATGCAGTGGAGGTGCTTAGGTTTGATAAAGTAGGGGGTAAATACAACATTGTCTTTAATTTAGATGTTACTACAAGTCGATATTTAGGTGATAATTTTGATTTAGATCCTGTTCTGCGGGACACTATCACCAATAGCCGTCTCCGATTAGATGATTATCAATTATTTAAATTTATCTCAAATTATGTAACCAATTTCTTGTCGTTAAATCCTGAGCCTTTTGTCGAAGACCCAACTATAGGTTACTTTTTTAAGAAATCGATAGAACAAGAATTTAACGAATTATTTTTTAATGAAATAGTTCCTAACATGCCTGCTAGCACATTAACAAAATTCCCGCTTGTTAATTGGGGGGAGGGGAGTGAATTATCACAAGAAGTTGTTAACATTTATCATTTGACTAACTTGCTGATTTACAATATTGCAGAATATCCTACAAGCAACATTAATCGTTTAATGTTATTTCTGGAATCAATTGATTATTTACCAATTGATCCCTGGGAAGGAATGCATATTATGTTCTCTGACGTGAAAGGCGAGTTAATAGAGCGATAACAGAAATTAAACCTGTATCTAATAACACTACCCATTGAACTAAAGACTTTGTTATAGGTTTAGTTAAAACTTCGTGGTTTGATATTGCCCAATAAGCAACCAATTTTTAGGTGGATTTCATCATCGGAGTTGTTATGCGGCACTTTCCAAAAAATGGCTCTAGTCAGTACTCTTGGTCTATTTCGGATGATTTTGACTAACTTATCTTTGATACCTGCCACGAAATTTCCTTATTTACGCATTTCTGCTAACAGCTATTAATTGGAACTTATAAGGTAACACAGCTTTCAAACTTAGTTAACTCTAGCGTCTGTTGATTGCTCATAGCAGACCTAATCAATAGTACAATTTGATCGAATCCATAATTTAAAAATGTCAGATTAGATATGAGCTACTATATCTTAAATTTTTATTTTATTATTGCCACCTACATTATCATAAAGCTGTTATAAAAACGGGTTGGACTCTAAATGAGACGGGTCTGAATTACTGCCCATGTTATTTCCTTCATTACTCATAATTCCATTTTAAAGCGGTCAATACTAGTAGCTAAGTTACTTAGTTTTTCTCCACGGTTTTGAAGATGTCACACCTCTTAAACCGGTGAGCACACTGCCACTATCTAGTAGTGAAGATGGCACTTTTTTGGGTTTTGATTTTTTGGGTTTTGATTTTTTTACTAAGCCGAGCTTTTCTTTTAACAAGCGTCTTGCATTAGATTCTGACAATGCAACAAGACTATCAATCAACTTACCATCAGTATCAAAAGCTCTTGCTTCATATACAGATAATTTTTTCTTAACTACTATTTTGATATCCATAATTACCTTTGACAATACTTATCCATCGTAGGGTATATATTTATCAATTTTTAAGTTTATCTAAAAGAGCATTAATTGCATTTTTGCGCCAACAGCTCAAATACTCACTTATAAAATGCTCAAGCTCATCGTCGGTATAAAGCCTATAGCACCGGTCTGATATCGCTAATTGGTTTTTTATTTCGTGCATATCAAAATCATAAAAGATTACTTCTGCCCATTCATAATCTCCAAGATCACATTCCAGCTCTTGCTGTACATCATCAGCAGAGCAATGCCCTCTATAATCCGCTACCGGCTCATCTTCAAAATATGTGCCGCACATAGTCTCTACTAAACTATATGCACTGCTGTCATCATTAAATGTGACTGTACCTTCAATAATTAGCTTAACTAAATCATGTAATGAATTGAACTTAACTTCCATATTGCTTACCTGTAAATGAGTCTTTTCATTTAATTAAAAAGGTAAGCTATTACGGCTTACCAATAAAAATAATACTGTTAACTAACTACGTTGCTCATCGCTCTTACCCGCAACACCTTTCATTAGCATGTCGAACACTAAGCTAGCTATGCCTTTAGATACTAAATCACTTGATAGAGCTTTCATGGCCATTACGTCTTTGACCAAGTTGATAGAAACTGGAGGGATGCGATTAGGTTCTTTATTACCATCTCTCGCACCATGTATCTGGAAGAACAATGCACCTTGCCCTTCTTTTAATTGTGTATCCTCACTTGGGAAATAAGCACTAAATCCATACCACACCGTGGCAATATTACTCTGGGCTTTATGGCCATGAAACATAGCCTTTCTATCCGTGTTATCAAGTACTTTTGGGTCGCCATTGTATTTTGTTTGGTTGGCATGTTTCCAGTGTAGTCTAGCTGAGTAGTCTCCATAGCGAACAATCGATTGCTCTGCGCTAAAGGAGTGCGGCCCTTGTAATTGTGCGAATAAGAAGTTTTTTGGTAATGCAGTGTTTAGCCCTGGTTGATGGGTGCTAATACTTAACGTCGTGTTTTCAGCATTCCAGCCCCCTTGCTCGAACGATTCATAGATAACCGTTTTCAAGGGTGGGGTGGTATTATTCTTATTTTCTGTTTGAGTACTACAACCAGTAAGCACTAATGCTAAAACTGGTAATAGATAATTTATATTTTTCATTAAATTTACTTCTTCATTTTAATCAAGTTATTAAAGGGTAAATTACCAACGGATCTGATACTTTTGCACAGCAAAAGAGGGCAACGTATTGTTAATTTCTACTAATGAGCTTCCAGAGAGAGCACTAGACGTCGTTTCGCCTTGCTGCCATTTACCCCAATTTAGTTTATTTTTTTTGCCATATTTTGAGTAAGTTTGTTCATAAGCTTGAATACCCTCTTCATTTAATGCGTTTGCAACAGAAGCGGTGGGGTGGGCGTCTTCTTTACGCCATCCACCTTGGCTCTGTGGTATGTTGGCTTTTGGGTGCTCAGCAAAAAATAATTGATCAAGGTTGCTTGTTTGATCTATCTGGGCAACACGGTACTGGAATTTTGTACCCTCATTTTTATCTACCCGTAATGACAGTGAAATGGGCTCTGGCTTTTGATATTCCATATTGTCTTTATTAAAATTAAACAACAGGACATCAATATTTTGGTTACCTTGCTTCTGAGAGAAAATACCATCGATGCGATTTCCTTTTACAGCTGGATTTCCGTTAACAGTATTGTTGTAAAACGTATCACCGACCATATCATTCAGTGCTAATTGGGTCATTGCCTCAGGGCTGTACGATCCATTTTTAGCATTACCCCATTGAAAAACCTCTTTTATGTCTTTCTCTAGCATCATCTTTGATAGCATGGCAAAAAATGCAGAGTTATGTGAGGTTGCGACACTCACAAAGCCTGCACGTTTCATTTTTACTATGAATTTATATTCATGAATTTCGAAACTGGCATTTGGATCATAGTCAGGGTTTTCAAGGATCGGTGCTATCTGTTCCTGATATACTTGTTCCATATCCATTTCGTGAGGGTGGGTGATGTGCGGATAATATGAAATAGCTAAGAAATCATAAGGTACGTTATTCTGTTTTGCCCAAGTAACAAAGTATGGTGCATAGGCTTCTTCGGTATTACCAGTATAATCTACATACGTACTTTTATGACTTGCTTCTCTAAAGTGAGTACCTACTATCGCATCGGGTAGCACTGATTTAACAGCAGTAACAGTGTTTAAGTAATGATCAAAAAATTCTTGACGAGTAGCAGCCCAGTGTTGTGGTCGAGTGTCTATTTCTGAGCCAACTCTAAAGCGCCATTTCAAAACAACATCTTCGCCATAGGTTTTAACAAGGTGTGTTATGAAGGCTTCGATATAATTATGCCAAGCCTGAGGATCATTGGGTGGCAAACCATTCCCGTATACGCCAACTCGGTCTTTTTCTAAATAATTTTTACCGTTTGGTTTATCTACAAATGTATAGCCTTGCTGAAATGCCCAAGGTGGGTTATCCAATACTATTTGAAAAACGTCCCAGTCATCATTGAGCCAGCTATCAATTCGTTTAGTCGCTTGATCGAAGTTGTACGTGTATTTTTCTCCATCCCACAAGTACGTATCGCCCGTTAAATCTTGATTGTACCATCCACCTAACATGCGTACTGTATTGACTTTAGCTTTGCGGCCAAATGTTGCAGGTTTGGATTTAGGGTTTCCACGCTCTGTTCTTACTGCAACGTCAAAGAAATCGTAAATGATACCCGCTTGTTCACTATCATTGGTAAAGTCAGCATATAACGTTGTTGACGGTTGGGTTTTTACATCAACCGTCGTCTCATTTTTTTCAGGTGATAACGCTGATTGGCAGCCAGCAGTACATAGGAGTGCGGGCAGTAACATTTTTATCAGTAGCTTCATGATTTTTCCTTACCTCATCTTAATGATTATTCACATGTCGTTTTTCATAAAACGAAGGTGCATTAAGAGGAAACTTGTTATGCAATAGTGCTTTTAAATGTTGTTCGAGTTCATGGTATTGTGGTCTACCTGACATATTTGCTGTGGCTACATCGCTGGTGGTGTGATCGTATAGTTCAGTAGCTTTAATTTCTTGGGTTGCGGCATTGCGCCATTCTGTGTAACGCCATTGACCGTTTGTGACAGTAACACCCATAATTTTCCCGCGATTAAATAAACTGTATGCTGCTTCTTTAAATTGCATATCAGGGTTATCAAGCAAAGGTAATAAGCTTTGGCCATCTACTTTCGGCATTTCTAAGCCTGCCGCTTGAGCAACTGATGGGAAAATATCAACATTTTCAACAAGTGCGTTTGACGTTACACCCGCTTTACGGTTTTCATGTGATAACTCACGACTGATAATAAGGGGAACTTTTGTGTCTAGTTCCATATTGGTGTGCTTATTCCACGCGCCATATTCCCCTAATTTGTAACCATGATCGCTCATCAGAATAACTAAGGTGTTGTCTCGTAAATCCATTTCATCTAAAGCTTGCATTACGCGGCCTACTTGAGCGTCCATGTAACTCACTGAGGCATAATATGCATGTATTAGGGTTTTAGTGAGCTCGTCGCTGGTATCACCTTCTTTAGGTATACCGCCGTACATGCGCAGCTCGCCCCATTTAGTAAGCGCTAAACGATACATGTCGTCTGGTTTTTTTCGACTAGGCACGGTAAATTGTTCTCTATCGTACAGCTCCCAGTATTTCTTAGGGGCGTTAAAGGGGAGGTGTGGTTTACTTAAGCCGACAAACATTAAAAATTTATCGTCTTTGAGCTGTTGTAATGTTTTGATTGCATCAGTTGCGACTTTACCATCTTTGTAAAAGTCATCTTCTACATCACCTGCTTCATAGGCAAACTTAGTTTTTGCATTGTCAGGATCAGCATAAAAGTTATCGAGTTTTTTTATGTGTGTAGACCAATTGTCTTGATCATCCGTTACGCTGTGATAAACCTTACCAATGCTAACAGTTTTGTATCCATTGTTTTTAAATAGCTCTGGCATTGACACTACGTTTGGTTGGTTAGGACGTAGACGGCCATTTTTATCTATTGTATATAAGCCCGTTGTTTCAGGCCGTAAACCAGTCATGATACTCACACGAGAAGGCCCACAAATTGCCTGCTGTGCGTAAGCGTGAGTAAATTTCACGCCTTCGTTGGCCAGTTTATCAATGTTTGGGCTTAGTACATGGTTGTGCCCATAGGTGCCAAGATCTGAACGTAGATCATCTACCAAGAAAATGAGTACATTTAACGGCTCTTTATTCTTGGTCTGAGAGACTGTTTGCTCTGCTTTTTGTGCACTACAAGCACTGAGTAAAAAAGCGAGCAATATTGTTAATGTTTTATAGTTTGCCATTTATTTGATACTCACCTGGTGTTAATTTTTCATGATTACTGATTTGGATACCGTTTTGTGAAACGGTCACTGCTTGTAAATGTGTTAAGTCTAAAATAGCCGCTGAGTTTTTAGGTACGACAAGGTTGATAGATACTTCATCAGCTTTTACAAACCAATTAATTTCAATTTCACCATTCATTGTATGAACCGTGCCATTTGCTTGATCCAAATAGTGCGAAAATTGCGGTGATACTTTGAACTCTTTAAAACCAGGAAGCGTTTGTTGTATGCCTAAGATGCCTTCATAAAACCAGCGAGAAACAGTTCCGTAAGCGTAGTGGTTTAGCGAATTCATACCTTGAGGATTAAAACCATCTTCCAATGAATATGAATTCCAACGTTCCCATGTTGTTGTTGCACCGTTGTTTATTGAATAAAACCATGATGGGTAAGTTTCTTTAAATAACAGCTGATAGATTAGATCACTTCTTCCTGCATCTTGTAGCACTGAGGTAAGTAAAGGTGTACCTAAGAAACCTGTGCGAAGGTGGTTATCAGCTTGGCCAATAAGCGCTATTAACAGCTCTTGCGCTTTTAACTTTTCTTGAGCATTAAATAGGTTGAACTCTAATGCCAGTAGATAAGCGGTTTGAGTAGCTTCACCTTTTTTAGGTGTAAGTTGCTCATCAAAAAAGTGTGTTCTGAAAGCGTTTTTTATACGTGCATGTAATGCTGATAAAGCGTCGATATCAGCTTGTTTTTGTAGAACTGTTGCGGCCTTGAGTGTTAGCTCAACTGAGCGCGCATAAAAAGCAGTACCGATCAGGTTAAAATCTGTATCACCACGGTTTGCTCCTTTACCTTCGGCTTTAGGGTATGGCTGTAGCCAGTCACCAAAGGTTTTCATTTTTGAAATACTGTTTGTACTTTGGCTTGTATGGTAATCCACCCATTTTTTCATCATGTCGTAGTTTTCGGCTAGGATGGTTTCATCGCCGGTCATTGTGTACAGTTCCCACGGAATTATCGTTGCTGCATCTCCCCAGCCAGACGATGCCCAATCGATCCAGGTAATAAAAGGAACATATAAAGGGATCATTCCATCATTGGCTTGCTCTTCTCTCATACTTTCAAGCCATGCTGACCAGAAGCCATAAACGTCCGCTATATACATTGATGGTGTAACAAATGCGTTTGCATCACCGGTCCATCCTAAACGCTCATCTCGTTGTGGGCAGTCCAGTGGAATGTCATAAAAATTACCGCGTAGACCCCAATTTATATTACTAAAGAGCTTATTTAATTTAGGGTGCGAGCTATTAAAGTTATTGTAGAGTTTGATATCTGAGTGTTGAACGAGCGACGTGACCCAATCTTTTGATGGGGCTTTAGACGCATCAAAGCCTGATAATTTGATATAGCGATAACCATGAAAAGTAAAAGTTGGTTGGTATTGGATAAATTCAGTTTTAGCTGGGGAGTAGAAGTTGGTAGATAAAGCACTGCGATAATTGTCTGTATAAAACTCACCTTTATGTAATGCTTCTGCAAATTCAACTTTAACTTGCTGGTTAGCAACGACAGGAATATTTAAACGAGGCACGCCGACCATATTTTGGCCAAAATCAAAGATAACACTATTTTCATTGTGCTCTAAAAGAGCAATCGGGCTCAGTTCATCAACGATACGAATAGGTTCGTGGCGTTTAGGTCTTAGCTTAATCGCATTATCGATATCCTGTGCGTAAGCATTTTGCCAACTACTGCTGTCAAACTTTGTTCGGTTCCAGTTTGGCATTTCAAACGCTTGGTCGTAACGTTCGCCATCATAATTACTTGCAAATCGAATCGGGCCTTGCTGTGTCGCTTTCCATGTTTCATCGGTAGTTATTGTTTGTTTAGTACCATCAATGAGTGTAATTTCTAGTTGTGCTAATAGCCGAGGAGGAAGAGTATGTTCAGGCTCTTTCAAGTCAGCCACTCGTGCTGAGTACCAACCACCAGCAAGCGATGCTGCTATGGTATTTTCCCCTAAATTTAGCTTATCAGTTAAGTCATATGTTAAGGTTTCTATACGCTGACTATAAGGCGTCCAACCTGGGGTCATAACATCTTTTGCAGATACTTCATCACCATTTATATATGGCTTAAATACTCCTTTGGCTGTGATATAAAGACGCGCATCTGCGACTTTGTTAGAAAGGGTGAATGATTTTCTAAAGTATTGTGGTGTTGCGATTAAGTCTTTGCTTGGTTGATTTGCAAGAGCTGTATCAGGGTGTCCAATCCATTTGGCCTGCCAATCTTCATTTTTAAGCAAACCAAGTTCGAGGGTTTGCACATCACTCCAACGAGAAGCTTTATCACTTTCATCCCATAAACGAACACGCCAATATACTTGTTGTCTAGAGCTTAGCGGCTGTCCTTGATAATGTATCCAGCTTGTATTTGTTGAATTTATTTTGCTGCTGTCCCATAAATCAGGTTGCGTTGAAATTAGTTCTGGAGTAGAGCTGACCTGTATTTGATATGCAGATTGGGCACTAGATTGACTGTTTTGAGGCATTTGCCAAGAGAACCGAGGTGTACTTTCATAATATCCAACGGGGGCTTTAAACCCTTCACCTACTTTTAATTCAATAGGGGCTGCTATCAAGCTTATAGTTTGTTGTGGTGAATTTAAGGCCTCTTTTTCGTTACTACAAGAAGCACTTAGGCACACTACGAGAGCTAATGATAATGGTTTTACTACGCTCTTAAATAGGCTGTTCAATCTTGGCTTATTCATTTTTTTGTTGTTTATGTTAATCAATAATTGTTTTACAGTAACATTAAAATTGTCATTTTCAAGCTAAATGAGTCATAGTGCGTGATTATATTGATTGAATATGATTTTTAATGTATTTTGCTTTAGCAGAATTTTTATAGGTGGATAACATGCTAATTTATTGTAAGTATATGTTTTTTATATTTTTGAGTTCTATTTCATTTGCTTCCCTTAGCGTAGCAGCCGAAGAAAAAGAAACTGAATCTGGGCAGCCAAATATCTTATTTATTCTAGCCGATGATCATCGTTGGGATTTACTAGGTAAAACACATCCAATAATAAAAACCCCCAACCTTGATAAGCTGGCTGATCAAGGTGTTCGTTTTTCTAATTCATTCGTTACCACGCCAATTTGTGCTTCTAGCCGTATTAGTATATTAACGGGATTAACGGAACGTACGCATGACTATACCTTTAGTCGCCCACCGACAGGCAAGATAGAGTCCGAAAACATTTACCCTAAGCAATTAAAGAATCAAGGTTATACATCAGGGTTTGTAGGTAAATACGAAATTAAGTTAACAGGTGAAGATTTTGACCGATTTGATTACTTTGAGCCATTGCTGCATTCAAAAACAAATACTTATAAAGGGAATGATATCCCACAGACTAACTACATAACGCAAAGAGCAAAAGATTTCTTAGAAAGGGCTCAAGATTCATCAAAACCATGGGTATTAAATGTTAACTTTTGGAACCCTCATGCACTTGATAGTGATAAAAAGGATCAATACCACTACCCAGCAAAGTTTGAACATTTGTACACTGATATAAGTATTCCTCCTGCTAAACTATCGGATGATGCAACATTTGCAGCACTGCCAGAGTTTTTAAAAACCTCTATGGGTCGTGTTCGTTGGGAGTATAGATATTCGAATGAGGCACTGTATCAAAAAATGATCAAACGCCATTATCGTGCGATAAGTGCGGTTGATGAAGGGGTAGGTCAGATTATTCAGCAGCTTGAAAAGCTAAATATGCTCAAAAACACAGTCATTATTTACACTGGCGATAATGGTTACAGTTTAAATGAACGCCAGTTAGCAGGTAAGTGGTTTGGTTGGGAAGAAGATCTCAGAGTTCCTTTAATTATTTATGATCCGCGTAATACGAGTCAGCAAGGTCAGGTTATTGATAAAACAGTACTTAATATCGATATTGCTCCTACTATTTTAGATTATGCTCGTGTTGCTATCCCTGAATCGTACCAAGGTCAGAGTTTAGTTGATTTGATGGAAGGTAAAACCCCTGCGAATTGGCGAGATGAATTCTTTTTTGAACATATGTATCAGCCTAAAAGAGCATCAATTCCACCAATTGTTGGGGTTCGTAACAATACTTGGAAATTTGTTGATTTTTATAAAAATGATTATATTCAGCTATATAATTTAAAAGACGATCCACAAGAAAAAGTAAATCTTGCGCAATTGCCTGAATATAAATCAAAGGTGGAAGAATTACGTAAGCGCACTGCTTATTATATTGATAAGTATGAAAGTCAGCGAACGGAAGAAGTTAAAAGTAGAACATCTTTTTTAAACTCAGAAGATTAATTCGTAATTTCCATTTAAATACCTCAACTTAATAAAGGTCGTCTTATTATTTATAGGGCGACTTTTTATTTAACTTTTGGGTTGTATGATTTTTTATTGATCATCAAAGTGTATTTTTTAAATAATTGGATTTTTATTTTTGTCTTGGTGAAATAAAATGTAAAATTATGCAGCTAACAATTAAGCTTTATCATTTTTTAACTTCCCGATCCTGCATCATGTAAATTACAGGTTAACATTTTAAGTGTATATTTTTGTTTGTTTAACACAAATCTATTTTAGAGTTAATTTGTGGTTTGATATAAGTTATTACACTATTCTTATAGTTGAATCAAATCAAAATTTAAAGTTATCATTGCACTCTATGATTAACTAATGAAGATGTATAAAAATAATTTCATTGTGTGAATAAACGCATGCTTTACATATTGCAAGAGCAAAATAGAAAACTTGTAATTTCTCAACTATATTGAAAAGTGGAATTAATGCTAAATATAATATTTTAGCGGTATTTGGTTAAGCGCTTATCGATGAGACTTTTGTTTTTACTGATTGTGTTCAATATTTCATGCATTTTGTTAGTTTAAATTCATAATGCAATGCTGATGCTACAATGAGTCCTTCAAACTTACCTCTTAAAACGTCAGTCATGGTTCACTCTCCCCTCCTGGAGGAATCTTCAAATTACATACAACCTTATGCCGTCACTATTGACAGTTTTCTAAACCACTCTAGGTTTGTGGGAGTGTAGTTTGTAACGACCAATTCTTCGAAAAATAATTTGCACCAACATTAATTGGGGGCGATTTACTCAAAAATGCCCCATCGTGCAGTTTTTAAAAATGGTTTTTTTACATTGCCCCCACGTGCAGTTTGCA
>NZ_PNDT01000119.1:0-33854 GCF_005886375.1 Pseudoalteromonas sp. S1727 | reverse complement strand
ATTTTGACATATAGTTGTTCTCGGCAATTGCTCCTGCATTGCTCTACCTCCTGCATCCATGCAGTCGTACAAGCTGGCCTAGCTCATTGCATACCCAGCGAGCATCTAAATAGCGCGTTAAGTTGTGCTCAGCAAATTGCAAAAAGCTACGTGCCGCATGAGATAAATGTCGATCGGTACGAATAACAAAATACCAATGGCTGGCAAGTTGCGTATCTTTGACACTGAGCACTTTAAAACTCTCATCGCCTTTAGGCAGTACATGACGAGAAAGTACACCGACCCCCATCCCAGATGATACCGCGACACGAATAGCCTCATTACTTGCCATTTGTACACTGTTACTTAACACTAAACCGCGTCCCTGTAATTCACTTTCAAACAACATACGGGTAGCGGATCCCGGCTCTCTTAATAAAAATCGATAACTTGTCAGCTCAGCCAGCGTGATCTCACTTGCCGCTGCAAGGGAGTGAGTACTGGGCACAATAAATTCAAGTGGATTTTGTAAAAAACGCGCCGCTTTTGCGTGCTCCAGAGATGGCGGATGACTGAACACATAAATATCGTCTTCACCACGATCAAAGCGACCCAACACCTCTGCACGATTGCCAATTTCTAAGGGGAGTTCAACATGGGGATGTAAATTACTGTATGGCCCAAGTAACTTAGGCAAAATATATTGGGCGGTATTAACCATAGCAATTTTACAACGGCCGCGCTCGCCGCCTCTAAGTTCTGCTAAAAAGTCTTTGTAATCATCAAACTGGCCAAAAATCTGTTGGCATGTTTTAAATAACTCCAAGCCTGCTTCGGTCACCGTTAATTTTTGCTGTTGCATTAAAATTAACGGCTCTGCCACCGCCTCTTGTAAACGCTTAATTTGTAAAGAAACCGTAGGTTGAGTTAAATGCAGCGCTCTGGCTGTCTCACTGATCGAGCCTGTTTTCACCACACTCATAAACACTTCAAGCAATCGAAATGATATATGCCTTAAATCCATGTCTACCTCTTAAAGAAAAATTATAAACAATATTAAAGTACAGCAACCTATAGATGATAACCTATAGGTATCTATTAATCATTTTATTATTTGCTATGCAAAGTTTTCATTACAATAGCGCCACTTCACATACTAAGGGGAAAAGTGTGCCAGATATTGTTGTAATGTTTTTTGTTTTAGGCTTGGTTGCAGGGCTGTTGCGATCTGATTTAAAAATACCGCAAGCGACCTACGAAACGCTTAGTTTGTTGCTGATGCTCACAATTGGCTTAAAGGGCGGTATGGTGTTGCACGGTAATCTAAGCTGGCAGCTGCTGCCAGAAATGGGCTCAGTAATGTTGTTGGGCGCATTTATTCCACTGATGCTCTATCCAGTTTTAAAGTATGTTGTAAAACTATCCGTCGCTAACAGTGCCAGTATTGCTGCCCACTATGGATCTGTCAGCGCAGGCACTTTTGCCGTTGCACTGGCTTATGCCGAATCGTCACAACTCATTGTTGGCGCAGAGGTTACACTTTATTTAGTGATGCTAGAATTACCGGCGATTATTGTTGGCTTATTACTTTACAGACGTCTTGATAAAGAAAACAACAGTACACGCACGCTTTCACTAAAAACACTGTGGCACGAAACCCTTACCAATAAAAGCATCATTCTTTTAGTCGGTGGCGTTATCATTGGTATGCTTTACGGTACACAACAAGGCAGCCAAGTGACTAACTTGCTTACCAGCAGTTTTAAAGTGGTACTAGCGTTATTTTTACTGGAGATGGGATTAACAGCTGCTAAAACACTGCGTCCTATTCCTTGGCATCATTGGCGAGTTGCATTGTTTGCGTTAATCACACCGCTGTTTTTAGGCGTAATTGGGGTTACTGTCGGCACAGCCTTAAAACTCGAACTAGGCTCCGTGGTTGTATTAGCAAGCTTAGTAGCCAGCGCCTCCTATATTGCCGCCCCCGCGGCGATTAAAGCTGCAATTCCAAAAGCAGATATCGGCTTGGCAATGCTCAGTTCTCTGGGTATTACCTTCGCGTTTAACGTCACTGTAGGGATTGGTTTATATCACCAATTGGCTGTGGCTATACAATAATTAGCTTGCTTTAAAGTAATATGGGCTCTTTCTAAGAGCCTACTTAAACCTGCTCCGGCCATTTTATTGCTTTACTGTCTTTGCCATTTTTACAGCTGAGCGGTTCATTACCTTGATAGTTTTTACAGCCCCAAAACAGCCCTTTAGCACTTTGGCGTAGCACCATCTCAGCGCCGCATTTATCACAAATAGGCTGTATGTGATTACACGACTCATTAACGCACGCCTTAAAGCCTGCATAGCGGCTGCGTGTCATTGGGCTTTGACACTGCTGACAAGGTTTTTCTTTATGCTCGCAATGTGGATAGTGCGAGCATGAATAAAACACACCAAAGCGCCCTGTTTGTTTTTTTAAAACACCGCTATTACAGCGCATACAGTTTATATCTGCACTGTAGAATTGTTCATTATCAGTGCTAAATTCATGCAGCTCTATGTTGTGCTCAGCTATTAATTCAGTAACAAAACAACTGCTGTTGGTCATATCGGCAATAATATACGCCCGCTGCTTTGCTCGCGTTAGCGCAACGTAAAATAACCGTCGCTCCTCTGCAAAAGTAAACGCTTCTTTCGCTGGTAATAATGCCTCTAAAATTGCGGGAGTGGCTTTTTCACTCGGAAAGCCATGCTTACCTTTTTGCAAGCCGATAATGATCACGTGATCCGCTTCTTTGCCTTTTGCGGCATGAAAGGTCTGCGATTGAATTTTTAACAACGGATACTTCAGTTGCATGGCGGTAATATCTGCATTGCTTGGTAGCTGAAACCAAAACCGTGCTAAAAAGTAAACTGAAGTGGGTTTGCACACTGTACTATAAATTGCACCAAGCACATCGTCTATTGCGCCATTAGCAAGCTCTGCAAGCTCGCTTTGATAATGATTATAAGTAGTCGGTGCTTTCTTTCCACGTCTTAATATGGATACCGCAGGCTGTTGTACTTGAGTTAAAGACGTTATGGTTTTATTAAGCTGCGCTGGGTTTTTACTAATAAAGGCAGAGGCAACCTCGCCTATTTTATTATTAAAACGAAAAGTAGTGTCCAATTGCGCTTCGGTGGTAAAACCAAAATACGTTTTAAACTGTGTGGTTAACTTTATATCTGCGCCGCTAAAGCGGTAAATCGCTTGCCAATCATCACCCACAGCAAATACCGAGCACCCTTTACGGCTATCACGCAGGGCTTTAACTAATCGCGCTCTTGGCTCAGATATATCCTGAAATTCGTCCACCATAATATAACGCCAAGGCGAATGAAACTTGCCTGACTCCACATACTCAATGGCTTTGATGATCATGTCTTCAAAGTCTATCTCGCCGCGCTGCTGCAAGTGTGTATTGTAGTGAGAGAGGATCGGCTTTAATAATGCCAGTGCCTGCGTGGTTTGCTTGGCATCAAGCGAGCGCTTAATCACCTTCACTTCATCTGCAGCGCTTAAACATGTGCCTTTGTATAAGCCGAGTAATTGTGCAAAAAACGTCGCTAAAACAGTGACTCTGCCTGTTTCCTTTAAACTCGCAAGCAGTGACTCTACTGGCAACATCTGAGTGTGCACGTTAACACTTTTTAGCGCCTGCTTGAGTTCGCTTAACAATATACCTTGTTTGTGTTGCCCATAGGTCAGCGCTATACAGTGAGTGTTATTACTGGCATGGGTGGTGTTTTTCCAGTCCATTGCCTCGTGGTACTGGGTTTTATCTATATACGGGGCGGTATTCCCTGCTTCATCAATGCCGTAATACTCTATGTAAATATCATACTCAGGCAAATAAAAGTCGGGTTTATACTGACTACGGTCAATGGTTTTAACCGCTACTTTGTAAGGCGCTTCGTATTGATAATCTATGCCATGATAAAACAGCCAATTAGCAATATACAGTTCACCAAAGCTTTTTACTTTGTCGCCTTTGAGACTGCGGATGTCATTATCATTTAAGTAGCTGTAATAATCGCCTAAGGTTTTAAAATCAACCTCATTTTTTTCAACGTAATAATATTTGCTAAAATAATCCAGCACTAGAGTGCGATAACGCTCGTTATTATCAATCAGTGACTCAAAAGATTGTTGTACCCACTTAGCTTTTGCTTGTTCATCTTGGGCGAGCACATTCATGCTGGGTTTGGCATTTTCAACCTTAGCAATGATCGCAAGGCCAATGCTGTGAAAGGTTGCAGCCTTTATTTTATCTGTGGCGAGTTTGGTTTGGATCCGCTCATCCATTTCATCAGCGGCTTTTCGGCCATACGCCAGCAATAAAATATCACTGTATTGCGCTTGCTGACTTGTGACTAAAAAACCTGCTCGGCCAATCATTACACTGGTTTTGCCGGTACCCGCCCCTGCCAACAATAAATTGTTGTCGTCATCAATAATACATGCTTGCCTTTGACTATGTGTTAAAGGGTTGCTCTCAATCGAATCAAAAAAGTGGGCGTGTAATTTAAGTTGCTTAGTAAGATAGCGCTGTTGTAAATGCTGGGTAAGTCGTTCATGCCAATTAGCGTATTGTTCAAGTAACGTTATTTTATTAGCAACTAAGCTCAGTACAGAGCTTTGTTTTACCCAAGGTAACCAGCGCTTATATTCATCACGTGCAGCTTGCTTTAAACTGGCCACATGAGATTGACGTAAGTATCGCAGCTCGACAAATTGCGATATTTTAGTCAATACCGCATTAAGTTTAGCCACATTGGCTTGCAGCCAATATTGCTCACAGCTCGCTTTAATTTGTCGGTGAATGCCATACGCTCGCATCAAAAATGTATAGTTTTGCTCAGCTGTGGCAAAGCGAATAGTTTGCCCGAAAACCCCATAAGAGAAAGATAATGGCGCCAACAACTCCCCCCACTCAATGGAAGTCACTGTATTACCTTGTCGAATGACAAGCACATGCTCATCAAATGCTAAGCGTGCTTTGCTCGCAAACATCAGACCAAACAGGCTAACTGGAATAGAATTCATTACTGCTGAATTCCTTAATAAAATTAATTACCTGTATTTTAAAGCATGCAACTCAATAAATCTGAAAATAACGCTATTTATTTTACAGCTTCTTTGTAATCGTTTCAGAGTAAAATAGCTTACTAGTGTTTTATACGTGTGCAACCAGCCACTCACACAGCTCATGCGTTAAGCTATCTTTTTTAAGCTGTAATTGGTCAACTTGCTGCGCTTTAACTGCCGCTAACCATGCATTTAGCATCGATTCAAAGCCCCGTTTATATAATGTCGGCTGCCAATCGTTTTGCGGCACAGGCTGTTGTATTTCATTGGCCATCGATGTCAGATTAGTAAGTGATTCAATCCGCCACTTTTCATTCAAACCGGTTATTTCAACAACTTCCTCATTACATCCACTTAATCTATCCATAGCACCTTGAAATAACCGCCCCTCAAACTCAAAGCTAATATGTATAGCAGCCAGTAAGCCTTGTGGATCTAATTGTGAAAACACCTGTAACTGGTTAAGTTGATCAAAACGCTCTACATTTGCAAAATGGCATAAACTATCAACCACATGAATGAAGTCATCAAAAATAAAGGTGCGCGGCTGTGCTGGTAAATTTAAGCGGTTTTTTTGCCATTTAAGATGGCGTATTTTTGGCTTTGCAATATCGGCCATAATTGGTAAAAAGCGGCGATTAAAGCCTAAAAATAATGGCGTGTTCTGTTTAGTCGCCAGTTCAATAAGCTCACTCACTTCACTAAAACTATACGCTAATGGTTTATCTACAAATGTGGCAATTTTTTGCTCAAGCGCTTGTTTCGCAAAAGCATAGTGCGACTGAGTATTCGTATGGATCATCACCCCGTCTGGTTTGCACGCTAATACATCTTGATAATCAGTAAAGTGTTTTTCTACCCGATATTGCGAAGCTAATTTGCTCAACAGCCGTTCATTTCGCGTACAAAAAATAGGATCGATCTGCGCATGCTGTGTGACAATAG
This sequence comes from Pseudoalteromonas sp. S1727, assembly GCF_005886375.1. Lineage (NCBI taxonomy): Bacteria > Pseudomonadati > Pseudomonadota > Gammaproteobacteria > Alteromonadales > Pseudoalteromonadaceae > Pseudoalteromonas > Pseudoalteromonas sp. S1727. The sequence goes on along the minus strand of NZ_PNDT01000119.1, from coordinate 27,808 downwards.
GTAAATAAGCTTTTTGTGCTATATCGCCAAGTCCGACTAGAGCGATTGTTAGTTTACGCATTTTACTGTTGCCCCTTGATGAGAATTAAAACCAAGAATACAGCATACCAAGTTATTCTTTAGATTGATAAAACAACTACATTTTCTAAACAATATTGCTAAAAAAAAGACACTAAAATGACGCAAATAACCCGTAAATTTACCTAACTGATCGCTATAAATAAAATATCGAGTAAATATTCAAATATAACTTTACTTGAGCTCAAAATCGGATTAAATTCGCCGTAAAATTAACCACTTCAAAATAATTGCTGGTCATTAAAGTCCCCTCAAGCAATTATTTACGCCCTTTAAATCGGATATCCTAATGGTTGAGCTCACAGCCGGTCATAAACCAAATAATCCACTTGCACCTGTTATTGGCTTATCTTTTTTTGCGATTGCATCTGGCTTTTTAATGAGCCTCATTCCTCTATCATTGAACGCTTTTGGGCTGGATAACGAACTTGCTTCTTGGCTAGCAAGTGTGTTTTATCTTGGCTTATTAATCGGTGCTTTTTTTATTGAACGTATTGTTACAAAAATAGGCCACCGACATGCCTTTATGGTATTTCTGAGTTTATTAATTGTTAGTGTTACCGCCCAGCTTATTTTTCCAAAAGCTCATGTGTGGCTTTTAGCCCGCTTTGTCGCAGGGATTGCTGTCGCAGGTGTATTTGTAGTGGTAGAGTCATGGTTATTGATGACCGATACAGCCAAAGCACGTGCAAAACGATTAGGCCTGTATATGACATCCCTCTACGGCGGTAGTGCAGTTGGCCAACTGGCCATTGATCCACTAGGCACCAGTGGTGCACTTCCTTATTTATTTGTTATTGCACTCTTATTTGTCGCAATGTTAGCACCACTACTCATAAAGTCAGGTCAGCCGCAAAGCCATCATTCGCAAAAACTACAATTAACTGAGCTAAAGCAATTGAGCCGCCCAGCCATCTTAGGTTGCTTAGTCTCAGGATTAGTACTTGGTCCAATTTATGGTTTAATGCCTGTTTATATTGCCGAGCAAAGTGCACAAGCCGCTTTCACTGGTACCTTAATGGCGACCGTCATTTTAGGTGGCATGCTCGTGCAGCCTTTAGTAAGTTACCTATCTACACGAATGGCAAAAAGCTTGTTAATGGCGTTATTTTGTTTATTTGGTGCGCTGGGGGTCGTTGGTATCATGCAAGCTGTGCATTTTAATGTATTGATCGCTAGTTACTTTATATTAGGGGCAGCAAGTTTTGCACTTTACCCTATCGCCATCACCTTGGCGTGTGATGCATTACCAATCGAAAAAATAGTCTCAGCAACCGAAATTATGTTATTGAGCTACAGTTTTGGCTCGGTATTTGGTCCGCTACTTGCGGCTAACCTGTTTGACTCAGCAAACGGCATTATGGTGTATTTAGGCGGCTGTTTATTCACTACCTGTATTTATATGCTGATAAAAAGCCTTAAAAGTATTTCCACTGACAATACCTCTGTCGCGGGGTAATCCAAAAAAAACCCCATACTAATATACTCAGTATGGGGTTTCTCTTTTATAACTAAAATCTATAAAGAAAGGTTTTCTTTAGCACGCGCTAAGTTATGAGAAACCATCACGCTGTCTGCAATTTGCACTGCTTCATAGAAGTCGGAAATGCCAGCCGCATCATTATTTGTCATCATACGAGATACACCACGGTTACTTAAAGCAAATGATGTTAGCTCACGAACTTTCATTCTCGGCCCATCACTTTGCTTTAACAAAGCAATTGCTTTTGTACAAATCGCTTCAGCTTGTTCGTAATTTTTTGACTTAACATTGAGTGCGCAACTATTAAATGACTCTTCTAATTGTACCGGTGCAGTCTCTTGCTCGATAACCATTAATTTGTAATCACTCTGATCAGCCATAACAGCCGCTGAGCAAGTAAATAATGAGCAAAGAGCAATGGTTTTGATAAGTGTACGTTTCATGATTATATTCCTATTTGGTTACGTCGTATCTGTTGCCGACAATTAAACTTTAAGCTGTTCTCACTATTTCGACAAACGATAAAAATAAACCTAATAGGTGAAGGAATTTAACTCATAGACTTTAGTCTAATACAAACAGGAAAAGTACGAATAAAAACAAACAATAAAAATTACTGATATAACTTAAGCACACTGAAATTGCGCGATTGATCCTCTCAGTCTCAGCTCAAAAAAGACACCCTATTCTTAAGGCAAAAGATTGCAAAATGGTAAACTTAGCTCATGACATCTAGATTGATGAAATTTCAGCTGCCGCAACTATGTCGAAGTATTATTTCATTCGTCTATTTAACCAACAATTTGGCATCACACCACCACCAATATGTGTTGAACTGTCGGATCATCCAAGCGAGAAAATACATAGAATCCGGTTTGAGTACCTCGCGAGTCGCATTAGATGCAGGCTTTGCCGATAACAGTCATTTAAACCGCCACTTCAAGCGTGTTTTTGGTTTAACGTCCACGCAATACCAACGACAACTCTCGCGCTAAATTACAAAGGCTCACTATGTTAGAAATATTCGCTTATACCATATACCCCTAGACCAATAAATTTGCTCGGCCTGCAAAGTGGTATCAATAATAAAACCAATACACACCTAGGCTTTTTTGCCGGTGTAGCAAGTGCAATACTTTTGCTATTTGTACTCTAGGTTATATAGAAATTGCATTGATCCCAGCAAAAATATTGCCAGTTATAAATTTTGCGGGATGTTTATATATTCTCTATATCGCGGTTAGGGTAGCTAAAACACCGGTCAATTTTGATGATAACCAAGCAACCAATATAAAGTCGCTAACCTTTAGTAACGGCCTATTTATGCAACTACTTAACCGCAAAGCCCTCGCTGCCACCTTGCCCATTACCACCATTCAATTTCCCGCCGCGGGCATTGCTGGCAGCAGTATTGTATTGTGGTCATGTATCTTGGCGTTATTAGCATTTGGCGCACCAGCGAATTATTCACTTGCAGGCAGAGCCATAGGTAAACATATGACAAACGCACACTACTTTGAAGTAATAAATTTATTGATGGCCGCATTGCTTGTGGTGGTCGCAGCAGATATAGCCGTAACGCAGATTTTTATACAGTAATAGCGGCAAATGGTTACATCAGGTTTGCAGCATACTCGCCATTCCCTGCGCTATAAACGCAAAAAACCCATATTGAGTTAATCAATATGGGTTTTTATAACCTGTAAGCTTATAGTGAAAGGTATTCTTTGGCGCGAGTTAAGTTATGTGAAACCATTGCACTGTCAGATATTTGTGCTGCTTCGTATAGATCTGACAAGCCAGCTGCATCATTTTTAGCCATTAAGCGTGACACTCCACGGTTACTTAGTGCGTACGACGTCAGCTCGCGTACTTTAAGTTTTGACTTACCGCTTTCTTTTAAAAGCGCAATTGCTTTTGTACAAATTGCTTCTGCCTGCTCATAATTTTTTGATTTGACATTTAGTACACAACCATTGAAAGACTCTTCTAGTTGCTGTGGCGCTGTTGCCTGCTCAATAACCATTAACTTATAGTCACTGCCGCCAGCCATAGCCGCTGCTGAGCAAGTTAATAATGAGCCAAGTGCGATGGTTTTGATAAGTGTAAGTTTCATGATTATATTCCTATTTGGTTGAGTCGCGTCGTAACTGTTGCCGACAATTGAACTTTAGAGTGTTAGCTCACTTTCGACAAACGATAAAACTAAACCTAATAGATGAAGAAAATTAACTCATAGACTTTAGTCTAACACCCAAGTTCGAGCCACAAATCAACAATTTGATCTACTAGTAACTTAATTTAACTTATATGTGTTCAAAAAGCTGAGTGTTACCTTAGAAAAACGTTTTTTGTTACCAAATTGATAACTAATGAATTGACATATATACTCATTAGTCTATAGCAAAGGTGTAGTTTAATGCTTTATTCGGAAAGTAATCATGCAGCCAAAATACTTAGCATTCATATTATGGACTTTAATTTGTTGTAATATAACGGCCTGTGGGGCTGGCGCTGCAAATGTTCAAACAACGCAATCCGAAACGGCGACCACGGTTGATAATGGCGTTCCCGCAGATTATCGAGTGATTATTTATGGTAACAGTCACAGTGCGCAATTAGGTGCAATGCTTAAAGTGCTTGTCACTAGTCAACTGCCAAACAGTACAATAGACACAGTAACAATAAGTGGTCGATTTTTAGATGAGATTGTCGCCGTGACTGGAAATTTAGAACAATTACAGCAAAACAGTTGGAGCCACGCTATATTTCAAGGACAGAAATACTCCCAATCAGGCACGGTCAACTATTCTACAGATGCAGCCCGGCGTTTAATCGCAACTGCCAAGACAAACAATATCATGCCTATTTTATTCCCTGAGCACCCGCAACGTGGCAATCCTGCTGAAGCTGATCGTGTCTATAATTTACATCAATCGATTAGCCAACAAGAGCCCAGTTGTGTTGCACCTGTAGGTCTGGTTTGGAATCGCGTATTAGCCGCGATGCCAACAGCTAAGTTATACAATGCTGATGGAAACCATGCCTCTTATGCAGGTAATATGCTGACCGCCATGACCTTTTATGAAGTTATCACTGGTGAATTAGCCGATGCGATCCCCTTTACTTCGGCTCTTGAATTAGAGCAACAACAACAGGCTCTTTTTGGGCAAATTGTTACTCAAGTACTCGCTGAACATCCCGCTTGCCCTATCCCGTAATAAACACTCGTTTGAAATGTAAAGAGCAGAATGAAGTAAAGTAATGCGTATTTACTTCTTAGCTTTGTATGACTTTCCAGCTAAGTAATGATGTTTTATTTATTGCAGTCTACACTAATCGATTATTGTGCATGTTACGTAATGGCTTACATACATTTAAAAATACAAGTGACAATAATGTTTTCATTTTTTAAAAAAGATCCACTGAAACAACTTAATAAACAATACAGCGCCAAACTTGAACAAGCTATGTTCTCACAACGAAATGGCGATATTAAAGGTTACTCACAACTCACCTTTGAAGCAGAGCAAATACTCGATAAAATTAAAACTCTCGAAAACAAAATCACTTAAATAAACTACAGTTATTTTTATTCGAGAGCGCAGGTATCTATGCGATAGGTAAATTTTTACGCTTTACTATTATTTTGCTGTAAGTCATCCACTAATAAACCGTATAAGGCTGAATCTGAAATCACGCCATTGATTTCCCAGCGTTTACGTAATAATCCTTCTTTAATAAAACCAAGGCGCTCAAGTGTTTTTGCCGATGCAGCATTGTCAGGGTCCAATTCTGCTTCTATCCGCCTTAAACCTATTTCTTTAAAGCCATAACTTAGCAGTGCGTGTGCTGCCTCAAAAACTAAACCTTTGCCCCAATATTGAGGACTAAGAGCATAACCAATTTCAGCACGCTTTGAATCAGGTACATAGTTATGCAGCATACATTTACCAATCAACTGTTGGGTCGATTTTAAAATCATGGCCAAACAAACTTGTTTTTGTTGTTCGCTGGCAGCCTGGCTTGAGGCAATAAAATCAATAGCATCACAGTGTGACTGCCAAGGGGGTGTATGCCAATACTCCATAACGATTGGATCTGCAAAAATAGCGAGTAAATTCTCAGCATCACTGACATCTAACGGCCGTAGTTGCAGACGTTCAGTGTCGATTATAGGCGTAAACTTATTAGGCATAGCATCTCCTTGAAGCAATGAATCCAAAAAAGTAGCCTAACTTAGTTCCTAATTTAGTTCAAATTAATACGGACAAAATACTAATTAGAGTGCTTTTAAAACCCGATCTTTACGGGGTAAATAGTAGTCATCATAATCAAGAGAAACGATCACTCGCTTAGCTCTACCAAGCAATTCGGCTCTAGGAACTAAACCTATAACTCTGGAGTCAGCACTATTATCACGGTTATCACCCATTGCTAAGTACATGTCTTCAGGGATGATAACGGGTGCAAAATTTTGCATTGCAGAGCGCTGTTTGGACAATTTAACTGCGTGCTTTATACCATTGAGGTTCTCTGTTGCTACGCGATTTATTGGAGTTTCACTCACAGGGTCGTAATTTAAATGTTTACCATTTATCACTAACTGATTATCGACCAAAGCTACGCTATCACCGGGTACACCTATCACCCGTTTTATCAACCGATTTTGCGCTGCAACAGAATCAAATACAATAATATCGCCTGCTTGTGGCTCTGCTAGTTTCAACAGAGAAATCTTCGTAAATGGCACCCGTAAATCATAGGCCATTTTATCGGTAAAAATCCGATCTCCTTCTACAATCGTTGGCTTCATTGAGCCTGTCGGTACTTCGTACCAATCGGCTACTGCGCTTCTAAACACACACATAAGCGATATGAACACGATTAAAGAGCGGTTATTCTTCCATATTTTATAAAGGTATTTCATTATGTTGATCCATTCTATTTACTTATCTTAAATAGACATATTCTGTACTTATCCGTTCAGTTAACTTTGTAACAAAGTATGTCTTTGTGCTACTTAAAATAAGCTTTTAATACCACTCGTTTGTCGTAGTGATTTTTTAGCTCATTTAAAGGATACTATTTGGAAACAAATAATAATTACTACAAAATATATGGAAATTACTCAAGCTAAAGCAACTCTCGATAGCAAAGCCAAATTTTGTTTAGATCTCTTACCTGGCAAAATAATTGATATCCAATTTACCAACCCATTAACAGTCAGGTTTAAATTAACTTTAATTGGTTACGAGACCGGTAAATATTTAATTTTAAAATATCCCCCTCAAGCAAAAAACAATCAGTATAGTGATGTGCTCAAAGAAGGTAATGGGGCAATTGTACGTTACATTGTTGAAGGTGAACGAGGTGAGTGTGTAGCATTTTCAACCACAATTTTAGCCATTGCAGTTCGACCAGAAAAATTAATCTACCTTACTTATCCTAAACAAATTGAAAGCAGGCAGTTGCGTGAAGTAAACAGATTACAAACGCATATTCCAGCCAAAATTAGTATCAATAAAGATCAAAATTATGACAGCGAAAATCTATTACAAGGGATCATTATTGATATTTCCACCACAGGTTGTCGCTTTACCGTCCACGTTAACTCTGGGTTCTTAGCGCTTAAAAAACGTCAAGTATTTGTGCATTTGCTATCCCCCATCGACAACAACGCTGTTGTGATTTGCGCGCATGTTCGCAATAACCAAATGCAAGGCAACCGTTTAAATGTTGGAATTGAATTTGCTGGATCAGAGCAGCAAAAAATGCATAACTTACTAGCCGCTTACGCCATTGATATTGGCCAATGAGTACTCACTCAATATGAAGTTAATTAAACCGACAGAGAATCATCTAATAACAATCATGGATTGGTTTTCTAATGAACAAGAGCTAACCAATTGGTCTGGTCCAAATTTCAGGTATCCATTTGATTTATATTCTTTTACTGAAGATCTCAAGGTGAGTTCACTGAATTCATTTGTACTTATATCAAATAAGTCAGAATTTTTAGCATTTGGGCAGTTTTATCAACGTTTAGATAAATGCCACCTAAGCCGATTAGTAGTGAACCCCGAATTTCGTGGTAAAGGGATCGCAGCAAAGCTTATGTCACATTTATGTGAGCTTGGGCAACAAGAGTTAAAACTAAAAGCGTATTCACTGTTTGTTTTAGCGCATAATGAAACGGCTATTAAATCTTATCAGAAATCTGGCTTCACATTCGCAGACTATCCCGGTGAAATATCATTAGCTAATTGCTTATACATGATTAAATCATAACCCCAGCTGTTTAACGATTTAACTTACACGGTTCAGCTGTCAGCTCGACTGTATTAACAAACCAAAGCTGACAGTGTACCAATCAATAATTATTGATTTTTATATTGCTCTTTGGCTTTTTCAAGCTCGCCATCAGTGATCCCTAAAGACACTGCAGCTTCTTTAATTAACTGTGGCTGTGTCATTACTAACCCCATTAACGCTTGTAGTTTCTCTGGCGGAATACCTAGCTGCTGAACAAGGGCCATTGCCATCATTGGGTTTTGGGTAAACGCTTGAAAAAGCTCATGTACTTTTTCGTCGCTAACGTTATGCTCTTTTAATGTTGCAATAATTGGGTTCATTGTATGCCTTATTATTTTTTAGATACTCTCATTTATATGGGCTAACTGCGGATTTTAAACCTACATAATTAATTTACTGCACTTCTAACACTACTTTTCCGGCATTTTCGTTACGCTCTAATATTTCATGAGCTTGCATTGCTTGTTGCCATGGTAGCGTTTTATAAATATTAAAATCAAAGCGTTGATTGGCAATATCATCATAAAACATGGCAACAAACTCATCACGAAGTTGGCGTTTAAATGCTTGGCTGCGGTTACGAAGTGTTGAAGCATGAAATGAGATACGTTTTTGTAATAAACGGGCAAAGTCTACCTCTGCAAAGCGGCCATCTAAAAACGCTAACATAATAATTTGGCAATCCATTGCTGCAATCTCAGCATTTTTGTTTAAATAACGCCCCGAGACAGGATCAACAATAACGTTAGCAGTTAACTGATGATGCTGCATATATTCAACAAAATCGGTGGTTTTATAGTTGATGACGTGATCGGCACCTAACTGTTTAGCATGCTGACATTTTTCATCACTGCCGGCGGTGATCACCACCGTTGCACCAACACGTTTTGCCATTTGAATAGCCGCGCCACCTACACCACTGGCACCCGCGTGAATAAGTGCTGTTTGCCCTTGCTCTAAGTTACCCAGCTGAAATAATGCTCCAAACGCGGTTAAATAGACTTCGCTGATTGCTGCGCCCTGTACCATAGTTAAACTATCTGGTAATTGCATCAGTTGACCGGCATCAACAGCCACATATTCACTATAAGCTCCGCCTGAGCACAAGGTAAATATTGATTGATTAAGCCAATTGCTATCAACCTCAGTGCCGAGTGCAACCACTGTTCCTGCACATTCGAGCCCTAAAATAGGGCTATCACCTTTTGGTGCTGGGTATTTACCTTGGCGCTGCATGCAATCGGCGCGGTTGACCCCTATTGCGGCCACTTTCACTAGGACTTCGTTCGGTTGCAATTGAGGTTTGTCAGTGTCACTCAAGCTTAGTTGCTGCTCGTGATGAGATATAAATTGCATTGTGGCTCCTTGGTCGGTTAGCTAACTTTAGTCGATTTTGCGCCATACTTCGGCTTCAACTAACTTACCATTTTCAGTTAAAGAATGATGCCATAAGTTATCCTCAATTTTGTAATCAAAAGCCATGGTTTTACCAAGTAATGATGGAATATTGCCATACGCAAATGTTTCAACAAACTGTTGGTTCTTTAACGTGTACTTACCACCACCTGCATAGTGAAATTCACCGTTTTTTTGCGTAATGTAGTTAAAGTGAGTAGCTGTAATTAATTTAATGGACGTAAGCTCAGGGGCTTTGGCAGTGACATAGCCTTGTTCTACCGCATACTTCCCCTCTACAAACTCCCAACTACCGAGCAGTGGATTAGCTAAAGCTAAAGGTGAGGTAAGTAATATCCCCGTTAAAAGTAATGTTTTCATGGTATATCCTTTTAAGTCTTCTTATTAGTGTTTATAAATTGTACCTGTTGCGGTAAAGAACACCTATCAGACTTGTGGCTAACTTATGTAAATCGCCAACTCTGTTTATAAGGATATACATCGTAAACGTGACCGGCGTTAATCTGTGCTTGGCACTGTTGCCAGAATTCAGGGCTGAACAAATCATTATGCTGCTGACAAAAATAACTAAATGCACGCTGATCTGCACTAAAAAACACCTTGAATTGACTTGGGAATACATCGTTTTCGTCAACATCAAAATAGCTTTCGTTACTGAGTTCATCAAAGCTATTTTCACTACTGGGTAATTGCCTAAAATGACACTGTGTAAGTGGGCAAATTTCATCATAATCATAAAATACTACGCGCCCCCACCGAGTGACGCCAAAGTTTTTCATTAACATGTCACCTGGAAAAATGTTTGCTCCCGCTAAGTCTTTTATTGCTTGGCCATAATCATCCATAACTTTATTCAGCTTAATATCATCGCATTGATTGATATAAAGATTCAGCGGGGTCATTTTACGCTCCACATAGACATGTTTGAGCACTAACGCTTTATCTGCAATTGATATACTACTGGCAATATTAGTCTGCATTTGCGCAAGTAACTCATCACTAAAGCGGCTTAAGTCAAAAGCCAAATAGCGAAATTCATGGGTGTCGACCAAACGACCCACTCTGTCGGCTTGTTTTACGAAGTCATATTTTGCCATTACTTGTGCTTTGCTGGCTGTTTTTGGCGCATTAAATTTATCTTTTATCACCTTATACACATAATCAGAGCCTGGGGTGGTAAATACCAACATCACCATGCCTGGCGTGCCTGGGGCAATAATGTATTTATCATCAATAGGGCTATTTTTAGTCGTGTCTACTTTGTAACGATAAAACTCCGTTTTAGCATGTTTAATAAAGCCAATGGCATTAAATAACTCAAAACGTTGTTTATGGGGCATTAGTACAGATAAGTAATCAACATAGCGTGCGGGTTGATCGGTATCGACCATAAAATAAGTACGAGCAAAGCCAAAGAGTAAACTCAGTTGATCGGCCCCCATCATTACCGCATCTAACGTTAAGCCGCTATCTGTATTCAAAATGGCAACTGCAAATGGCATATTATCACCATTCTTAGCTATGCAGCGGCCAATCAAATAACAGGCTTTATTTCTAAAAAAAAGTGAATTAGCGTATTCAATATAGCCGTCATTTAAATCTAGTAACTCATACACTTGGCGACATTGCAACTTTGCACCGGCTCGGAGCGTACGCTGTAAATTATCAATATCTTTTCCTAAATCAATAAATTGAACCCGAAAAGCTTGGCGGTAAATGAGTTGCTGAACCGCATTAGTAAAACCATTTTGTAAAGAAATGCGACTCACTAAATTATCAAATGGCCGCGGTTTTGCTCGGTACTTGGCTTTTAATACAAACAAATGCACAGTGCGGATTTTTTTATCATCCCAAATAGCGCCAAATGTGGAATTAAAAAACGTATGCGCAATCGGTTGATTTTCATGCTCTGCAACCATTTTCCCATAAATATGTTTTGCCTGTCGCCAAAGTTGTGGTTCATGCAATTCTTGAAATGCAATGATCCGCACCGCCTCACTAACATTTTTAACTTGCCGTTCGTATACTTGCAATCGCTCTCGCATTGCTGACTGAACACCTTGCCACTGTTGCTGCTCAAAGCGACTTTGCGCTCCTAAGGTGATATTTAAAAACTCTGCGAACATAGCTTCAAAACCTGCAAACACCGCTCGGGCTAATTTAGTCGCAATCACTTGCTGCAGTGCGTTTTCTAGCTCAACTGACACGGATTGTGGCGGCTCTAATTCAGGCATATTTTTATCACTTATGGCGACTATTTTTCATTACTGGTTTACACACCTTAGCAAGCAGGCTTTAATTTAGATAATTAATACAGCGAATAAATAAGATTGATTAAATGAATATACGTAATGTCGATCTCAACCTGCTGGTGTACTTAAATGTACTCATAGATGAGCGAAATGTCTCTAAAGCAGCAAATAAACTAGCGCTCACCCAACCTGCAATGAGTAACGCATTAAAGCGTTTACGAGATTTGTTTGATGATCCTCTGCTAGTGCGCGCCGCAGGTTCAATGACACCAACCGCAAAAGCACTGAGTTTAAAGCCTGAAATTGAAGCTTTACTAAAAATGGCTGAAGCTATCACCCAACCCAGTGATGTTTTTGATCCAAGCACAGCACAAGCAACATTTCGCATAATGGCCAACGATTATTTAGAGTCAACCTTAGTCGCGCCTTTTATTACCGCACAGCTGAATAAACATCCGGGATTAAACTTTGATGTGCTGAGTCCAAGTGATGTCAGCCTACAAGATATGGAAAAAGGCAGTATTGATTTAGCTATCAATCGTTTTAATGGCTTACCCCGCTCGTTTCACCAAGCCAGTGTGTGGCGTGACAATTATTGCTGCTTAATGCACCCTGCAAACTCTTTCTTGCAAAAGCCTGATTTAGAAAACTATTTAGCAAGTGAGCATATTTGGGTTAATCGTGCAGGTTGGGGAGCAGAAGCTGCGGTGACAAATAAATCCGGCAGTCAAAAACTAGGGTGGGTCGATGAAGCTTTATGGCAACTTGAACAAACTCGTCATATTAGGGTGTTTACCCGCCACTATATGATAGCCAGCTTGCTTTGCCAGTCACCTCAGTTAATTGCCACCCTGCCACGGCGACAAGCCATGTTACTTACAAAACATACAGAGTTAGTCATAAGCCCCGTTCCCTTTCAAATTGTGCCTATTGAAGTAAAAATGCTCTGGAGTCCACTGCTTCACCATGCCAGTCCTCACCAATGGTTACGTCGTGAATTATTAGCATTTGCGCAAACGATTGCTGATAGGTAATGAGTAAAGAGCAGTTCAATGTGGTGTAAATAACGATAAAAAATCCGTAATAAGCTTTGCTCATTACGGATTTTAGCTGTTTGTCATTCGTTCGCTTAACGACGCTGTGCCGATAATCGCTTATTTTAAACTGAACACCGGTTAACGACGTTTAGTTTGTTTGACGCGATTATTGTGCTTTTTAACAGCTTTACGAATTTGATTAATTTTAGCGCGCTTATCTTTACGCTTTTCAGGCATTACTGATAATTTAGTTTGTGTTTCACGACCTAATTTAACTGTTTTACGTAAGTAGTTAACCGTCTCTAGATCAAGCTCAGCCCAACCACCTTGTGGTAAGCGTTTATCGAGCTCTAATTTACCGTAACGAATACGGATCAGACGTGATACTTCGACATCTTGAGATTGCCATAAACGACGTACTTCACGATTACGTCCCTCAGTTAAAGTGACGTTATACCAACGGTTGATGCCTTCCCCGCCCAATGGTTTTATGTTTAGGAATTTAGCCATGCCATCTTCAAGCTCAACGCCTTTACTTAAGTTTTTGATGGTTTCAGCTGTCACTTCACCAAATACACGGGCTGAGTATTCACGCTCAACTTCATAGCTTGGGTGCATTAAACGATTGGCAAGTTCACCATCATTGGTGAATAACATTAAACCTGCAGTATTTATATCTAGTCGGCCCACAGCAATCCAGCGTTCACCATCAATACGAGGTAAGCGGTCAAATACTGTGCGGCGCCCTTCTGGATCTTTTCGTGTACATAACTCACCCTCCGGCTTGTTATACATGATAACGCGGCAAATGCGTTCTGCTTTTTCTTCAATCTTCACGGTGTGACCATCAACACGGATCAAATCCGTTTCTTCTACGCGGTCACCTAACTTTGCCACTTTACCATTAACACTCACGCGATTTGCATCAATGTATTTTTCCATTTCACGACGAGAGCCAACACCCGCTCTTGCCAATACTTTTTGTAACTTTTCACCTTGTATACTCATTCGGACAGTTCTCTCACAGAAGGATCACTCAATAACTGGTCTATTTTACTTTGCTGCTGCTCTGGCAGTGGCGGTAAATTTTCTAACCCTGTTAACGAAAAATAATCTAAAAATTGTTTGGTTGTCGCATATAAAGCAGGCCTACCTGGCACCTCTTTATGGCCAACAACATGTATCCACTCACGTTCGAGCAGACTTTTAATAATACCCGAGCCAACAGTGACGCCACGGACTTGCTCGATTTCTCCTCGGGTGATCGGTTGACGATACGCGATGAGCGATAACGTCTCCAATAAAGCGCGAGAATATTTAGGTGCGCGTTCTTGCCAGAGGTTATTTAACCAAGGCGCTAAACTCGCACAGGCTTGAAATCGAAAGCCGCTACCCACTTCAACTAGCCGGATACCTCGGGTTTGATAATGAATTTGGATTTGTTCAAGTGCGAGGTTAATGCGCGTCATCGACACACTCAAATCACCTAATACCGTTTCTTTTAAGTGCCGCTTACTAAGGGGTTTTCCAGCAACAAAAATAGCCGCTTCAATGATCTCAACAAGTTGTTCATCACTAATTCGTCGCCCCGCCATACCTATTTCTAACCTAATAAACTTGCGTAACGTAATATTATGACAGATCAAACTTAAACTGGGAAAAACTATCGTTAAATATCTATAAAAAATGCCAATAACACAGTTATTGGCATTGAGGTTTTCTATTTAACTTTGATAAATTAACTCTTTCTTATCATCTCAAGAGCTTCATCTTCGGCAACATCACTGCCATAAGTTTGAATATAACTAATGAATTCTTGCTTACTGACGCGTTTATCTTGGTTTTTATCCATATAGCCAAAATGATTTGCTATATCGTCATCATTGGCTTCTGTCACTGAAATATAACCATTGCTGTCATTGTCTAATGAGCTGAAGTTATTTTCTATAGGATCAAATTTCGCGATTTCAGCTTTAAAGGCTGAATCACTCACTTCACTATCACTGGCAACTTTGCCTGTGTTAAGCTGCATATAAGTATTAAATTCTTGACGACTGAGTTGCTCATCCATATTCGTATCAATATTTGAAAAATGTTGCCAAATATTATCGTCGTCAGCTTCTGCTTTTGAGATAAAACCGTCATCATCGTTATCTAAGCTACCAAAACCACTGTCAATTTTTGACATTGAAGATGTAGCACAAGCTGATAAACTCACCGTTGCTAAAATTGTAGCTGCTAAAGTTAACTTTTTCATAAGACATTTCCTTGTAGTTAAATTAAATGCAAGAAAATATATACAAATTAAACGCCAACTTTAAAAACCTTTAAATTCATAAACTTAAAGTTTTAAAATCATTTGACAGCAGTGTTTACTGCAATGCTTTCATAAAAGCATGTAAAAGTTGCAGATGAGCTACATAATTAAACATTTCACTATTTTGCTTGTATTTTAAGCAAGGTATTTTTAATAAATAAGCACATGTACCCGACCTTATTTGATGGTAGAATTTGCATAATCTATGAAAAGCTAACTCTAATTTAAAGGTCTAGCCATGAAAGTAATTTCATTTAACATTAATGGGCTGCGAGCTCGCCTGCATCAACTACAAGCAATTATTGATAAACATCAGCCTGATATAATCGGTTTACAAGAAATAAAAGTACACGATGAAGCTTTTCCACTCGAAGATGTGCAAAAAATGGGTTACCACGTGTATTTTCATGGCCAAAAAGCCCATTATGGTGTAGCGATGTTATGCAAAAATGAACCTAAATCTGTGGTTAAAGGATTTGCAACAGACAGTGAAGAATCGCAAAAACGTATGATCAGTGTTACGGTCACTCAAGAAAACGGCCGTGATTTAACCGTAATGAATGGTTATTTCCCACAAGGTGATAACATCAGCCATGAGGTTAAATTTCCATATAAGCGCCAATTCTATCGCGATCTTATGACCCATTTAAACACCCATCACAATAGTGAAGAAGATGTGATTGTAATGGGTGATATTAATATCTCTCCAACCGATCTTGATATTGGCATTGGTGAGGTTAACCGTAAGCGCTGGTTAAAAACCGGTAAATGCTCATTTCAACCTGAAGAGCGTCAATGGCTTGCAACTTTGCTTGAATGGGGCTTTAAAGACACATTCCGCGAATTACACCCAGACACAATAGAGCAATATTCATGGTTTGATTATCGTTCAAAAGGTTTTGATGATAATCGTGGCCTGCGTATAGACGTTGTTTTAGCAACCCCAGCATTGGCTGCCCGCTGCAGCGATGCTGGCATTGATTATGAACTACGTGGTATCGAAAAACCATCAGATCATGCACCAATTTGGTCTACTTTTAGCTAAATAACATGCTTGAGCTAATAGAAGCGCCGATAATAAACAGCACTATTCAAGTAATGACTTGGCTTATTGTCGGCTGCATTTTTTTGCTCAGTATTAGTAAAAAACAATATCAACGGTTACTTGCAACACCAGCACGACAAACCGGTGTATTCGCGTGTGCCTTAGTATTTATACTGCTGTGGCGTATTAAAGCTGGTATCTTGCCGGGCCTTGAATTACACATACTTGGTGTGACCGCCATCACACTAATTTTAGGGTGGCGCTTTGCATTACTCAGCGCTACGCTTGCCAGCTTACTCTTAGCCGCCTTTAATCAAATTAGTATCACGCAGTTACCCGTGCATTTACTACTTAGCGCTTATTTGCCCATTTTAGTCAGCTATGGTCTTTTTATACTCTGTTACAGCCTCCTGCCACGACACTTTTTTATCTATATCTTTGTCTGTGCGTTTATTTGTGCTGCTTTAATTGCCTGTTTGAAGATTATTGCTGTGAGCGTATTTTATTATTTAACCGGTAGCTATAACTGGTTTGAATTAAGTGAAAATTACCTCTACTTATGTGCCATCATTTGGTTTCCTGAAGCCATGCTCAATGGGATGGCCATAACTTTATTGATCACCTATCGCCCACATTGGGTTAAAACTTTTTACGACAAGGATTACCTAGACTCATGAGTCTTGATTATCAATGCCCACTTTGCCAACAAACGCTTACATTACAGACTAATGTGCTCAAATGTAGTAACAACCATAGCTTTGATACGGCCAAAGAAGGCTATGTAAATTTATTGCCAGTACAACAAAAAAATTCCAAACACCCCGGCGACAACCTCGACATGGTGCAAGCACGACGCGCTTTTTTAGCAACTGGCCATTATCAGTTTTTACAAACAGCCATTGCTCAGCGCGTTGCTACGCACCGCCCGCAATATGTGATTGATTTAGGCTGCGGCGAGGGTTTTTATACACAAGCGATAGCCAATGCATGTGATGCAAAAGTATATGGGGTCGATATTTCAAAATCAGCCATTAAATTCGCCGCGAAGCGATACAAGCATTGTAATTTTAGTGTAGCGTCAATTAGTCAAGCACCGTTTAATGACGGTATGGCCGATGTATTAGTGAGTATTTTTGCACCATTATTTGATGCTGAATTAGCGCGCCTAGCAAAATCCGATGGAACACTAATTGTGGCAAGCCCAGGCCCTTGGCATTTAAAAGAGTTGAAACACTATATCTACCGTGACGTTAACGCACATACAGCCATTAGTGTACCGGATGGATTTGAGCTAATAGAGCAAACATTGTTAGAGCAACAAATAAGCTTGCCATTTAATGATGTGAAGAACTTGATAACCATGACTCCCTTTGCGTGGAAGTTTCGCCCAGAGCATTGGCAACAGTTAGAGCAACAAGGTGAGCAAGTGGTCACCTTGTCATTTTATGTAAGCCAATTTACACGTCTTATAGATTCTCTTTAGTAAATGCGCGGTCCATTTTATCAAACATATCATTAAGTAAATGGGCCAATTCAGCGTATTTCGGTTTCTCTTTTGGGGTATGCCCTTGGTAACCGTTAGCAACCATCTTGCTGTGTAACTCTTTATACCAATGCTCCATTGCCGGCTCAAGCTGAGTGTCTGCGCGTTTACCTAACCATAAGAGGCCTTGTAATGGTAACGATAAAAAAAACAATGCAATGGCGATAGCTTGCGGTAAAAAACTGCTGCCTAAATAATTAATTTGCATAAATAAAGTGAGCATTGCCAAAATTGGCATAACAGTAATCGCCAGCTCTGTGGCTTTAATTACTCTAAACTCCGTGAAAATAGGCGCTAGCTCTTTACGCATCGGCCATTTTTTAGCGTATTCACGACCAGTTTGAACTTGTGACATCACACTTTTTTGCATCATGACTCCTAGGTGTCGCTGGTGTATTTATAAATGTTTGCCTAACGCAAGCGAGTATATCACATTGACGGCAACATTTCTGTGTAAAATCCCTTCCACCTTTCGTCCAAAACCTGTTTTTGATCATGGTTTAAACTTACCATAAATAAATTAATCAGGTAAAATAAACGCATATTAAGTTAACTAAACTTTAGTATAGCCATTGACTGTATCCGATACCAATTTATCGACCGCTAACACGCTAACTTTAGTCAATCTTGTTCGATAGTTAGTTATATAACAACTAAGCTTAATGTGCACTTACCAAATTGTTAAAAAATGGGATCCTGATATGTCTGCGCAACCTTCATCGCCTCACCACGTGCTTGTTCTTAATTGTGGAAGTTCAAGTTTAAAATTTGCTATTTTAGATGCCACCAGCTCTGAAGAAATCATTTCCGGCTTGGCTGAGCGCTTAGGATCGTCATCTCCATCAATTAAATACAAATACTTAGGCAAAAAACACCTCCTTGAATTGGCAGTAAATCAAGCACACAAAGAAGCAATCGACACACTGGTTAAACTCATTAATGAGTATAGTTTAGCGAATAACCTCATCGCAGTCGGTCATCGTGTAGTGCATGGTGGTGAGCACTTCACCAAGTCAATGCTGATTGATGATGCGGTTATTAAAGGCATTACCCAAGCAGCAACGCTTGCCCCATTACATGGTCACGCTAACTTACTCGGTATAGCTGCTGCACAAGCGTCATTCCAAGGCCTGCCACAAATCGCTGTTTTTGACACTGCATTCCATCAAACTATGGATAAAATTGCTTACTTATATGCTCTACCCTATAAGCTATACGCAGATTACGGGGTTAGACGCTACGGTTTTCATGGGACAAGCCATTATTACGTTGCAGGTCAAACAGCGGCACTGCTCAATCAACCAATAGAACACAGTAACTTTATCAGCGCCCACTTAGGTAATGGTTGTTCAGTGTGTGCGATTAAAAATGGTAAAAGTGTCGATACCAGTATGGGGTTAACGCCACTTGAAGGGTTAATGATGGGCACCCGCAGCGGTGATATTGATCCTGGCTTATTTAATTTTTTAACCACCCAACTAAATTATGATGCTCAACAAATTGACGATTTATTAAATAAACAAAGCGGCTTGCTAGGTATTAGCGAATTATCAAATGACTGCCGTACCATAGAAGAAGCGGCTGTAGCAGGCAATGAAAAAGCCATTTTAGCACTTGAGATGTTTTGTTATCGCTTAGCAAAGCAAGTGGCCGCATTTATGGTGCCACTACAACGCCTTGATGCTCTCATTTTTACCGGCGGTATTGGTGAAAACTCCGATATCATTCGTAACAAAGTGATTACGCAACTCGCCTTCCTCGGCCTTGATTGTGATAATAACGCAAATCTTGCCGCCCGCTTTGGCACACAAGGTGTGATAAGTTCTGATAACGCCTCAACAAAAGCGGTGGTAATGCCAACCAATGAAGAATGGGTAATTGCCCGTGATGCCGCAGCAATTGCACAGGAGCAGTAACAATGGCACGTCGAATTATGTTAGTTCCAATCTCAACTGGGGTTGGCTTAACCTCAGTATCGGTTGGTTTAGTACGCGCACTTGAGCAAAAAACCGTTAAAGTTAATTTTTTCAAGCCAATTGCACAGCCTCGCTCAGGGGAAACTGGGCCAGAAAAATCAACCCAAATAGTAACACAAGGATCAGCGATTACCCCTCCCACTCCTTTTGCCCTTGATTACGCAGAGCAAATGATTGGTGATGGTAAAGGCGATGACTTACTTGAAGAAATAGTCGAGCGCTTTGAAAACGCCATTGGCGATGATGTTGTTGCCATCATAGAAGGCATGGTGCCAACTCGCCGTCAACCTTATGCCGGGCGAGTAAACCGTGAAATCGCACAAACCCTTGGGGCTGATATTGTGTTTGTACTCACACCAGGGAATGACAGTAATGACCAAATTGAAGACAGATTAGAAATTGCGGCTGGCTATTATGGTAGTGTTGATCATGCTCGTGTGTTGGGCTGCATTTTTAATAAAGTCAATGCTCCGCTGGATGATGAAGGGAGAGCTCGTGCTGATTTGGTTGAATCACACAAACCTGATCAACTAGAAAACGAACTGAACCGTTTAGCATCATTACCCATATTTAGAAAACACCCCTTTATGTTACTAGGCTCAATCCCATGGGATTTTGAACTTGTAGCACCGCGAGTAAAAGATTTATGTGCTTATTTAAAAGCTGAAGTGATCAATGAAGGTGATATGGCGCACCGTCGTCTTCGCCGCGTTACTTTTTGTGCCAGAACCGTCTCTAATATCTTAAATCACTTTACACCAGGCGCCTTGTTAGTCACCCCTGGCGACCGTTCAGATGTATTAGTAGCGGCCTGTTTATCAGCCATGAATGGTACTAAAATAGGTGCTATTCTATTAACCGGTGGTTATAAACCTGAACCGCGCATTATGACACTATGTGAACAGGCAATGGCCACAGGCTTACCTATACTCATTACTAATGAAGACACTTGGCGTACTTCATTTTTGCTACATAACTTTAATATGGAAGTACCGTGTGATGACATACAGCGTATTGATAAAGTTAAACATCATAATGCCAGCCATATTGATTCTGATTGGTTAGATTCCCTCGCTAAAAGTGTTGGAAAAACACGTAAAATGTCGCCACCTGCATTTCGCTATTTACTCACCGACAAAGCGCGTCAAGCCGCGAAAACCGTTGTGCTGCCTGAAGGGAACGAACCTCGCACTATTAAAGCCGCAGCTATTTGTGGCCAACGCGGTATAGCCAAGACCATTTTGTTAGGCGATCGAGAAGAAATAGAACGTATCGCAATGCAACAAGGTGTTGAGCTTAACGAAAATGTGACTATTATCGAACCACAAGATGTGATCAACGACTATGTTGCTCCCATGGTTGAAATTCGTAAAAACAAAGGGTTAACTGAAGTAGTAGCACTTGAGCAATTACAAGATAACGTGGTGCTGGGTACTATGATGTTAGCGCGCGGTAAAGTTGACGGTTTAGTCTCTGGTGCAGTTAACACCACCGCCAATACAATTCGCCCGCCGCTACAACTAATAAAAACAGCACCCGGTTCTTCATTAGTTTCATCCGTGTTCTTTATGCTTTTACCGGATCAAGTACTGGTATACGGCGACTGCGCAATTAACCCGGATCCAACAGCAGAGCAACTGGCTGATATTGCAATTCAATCAGCTGATTCGGCGACGGCATTTGGTATTGAGCCGCGCGTCGCTATGATAAGTTACAGTACCGGGACATCTGGCACTGGCGCGGATGTTGAGAAAGTCCGTCTAGCAACGAAGTTAGCACAACAAAAGCGCCCAGATCTGATCATCGATGGGCCGCTGCAATACGACGCCGCAATTATGGAAAATGTCGCTCTTAAAAAAGCACCCAACAGCCCCGTGGCCGGTAAGGCAACCGTGTTTATATTCCCAGATTTAAACACCGGTAACACGACTTACAAAGCCGTACAACGCAGTGCTGACTTGATCAGCATTGGCCCGATGCTGCAAGGTATGCGTAAACCTGTTAATGACTTAAGCCGAGGTGCGTTGGTGGACGATATTGTCTACACCATCGCCTTGACAGCCATTCAAGCTGCGCAAGTACAAGGCAACTAACACTTAAAATAAAGTGATCAAATGCTGATCACTTTAGTCCTGCTGTTAATCTAACCCTATTAAAAATAGTTAATAGAATAAGTAACTTATTTATCTTATACCTCACTACTCCCAATGTTATCCACAGAAATTGTGGACAACATTGGCCTTTTATTTCCCCCTGATAATCTATACTATTGATCAATATACGCTGATGGAAAGCTTTACAATAACAAAGGGTCTACAATGTCAAAGCAAACATTAAAGCTACATAATACAACCTTTACCATTCATACCCTTGAAGTGGATGCAGTGATCCCTGCAGAATTATTCAAACAGCCAATGTTTGTGATCGCTAAAACCCAAGATGAATTATCAATTGTATGCCCTTGCCAATTTGCCATTGACAGCCTTGATGCTGAGCATGATTGGTGTGCGTTAGAAGTCATTGGCCCACTGGGTTTTTCGTTAACGGGGATCATGGCTAATATTTCTGGGGTGTTAGCTAAAGCGCATATCTCTATCTTTGCAATTTCGACCTACGACACCGATTATGTTTTGGTAAAGCAACAACGTATTAATGATGCAATAAAAGCATTAAAAAAAGATGGTTATCAGCTACTTAATGACAGTAAGTTGGCATAATGAACACCCCAGATATTAGCTACTTACCGCAACGACAATTAACACCGAACAGTATTACAATTTGTAGTCCCTTTAGTGGAAAGGTCATGCCATTAAGTGAACATCCAGACCCATTTTTTAGCTACGGTACACTCGGCCCAGGTATTATGGTTGCTTTGAGTAACCATAAAATTCTAGCGCCCTTTGATGGTACATTAGTGCAAGTAAAAAACGCCGGCACTGAATTTATCCTCCAAGCGAATAATGGCTTAAAAATACTGCTAAATTTACACCTAGATCCTCAGCAACATATTAAACACACGCATATTGCGCAGCTTAATGGCACTAGAGTAACAAAAGGACAGCGGCTTGCTTATTTTGACCTCAGAGATCTAAATAGCCCATTGCTAGCTTGCCTAATTTTACTCAACGGCCACCAGCTCACACCCATGCATTATTCTCTATCTCATGTAAGCGCTGGAATAGACATTCTTTTAACTATAACCAAGAAGTAATTAATATGACCACTCTTTACGGCATCAGTAACTGCGACACAATAAAAAAAGCCAAAAAATACTTAACCGATAACGCCATTGATTATACTTTTCATGATTATCGTAAAGACGGCGTAAACTTGGCCATGCTTAGCGAGTTTGCCAATCACCTCGATTGGCAAGATTTAGTGAATAAGCGCGGCACAACTTATCGCCAATTATCAGATGAGCAAAAACAAAACCTTGATAAAGACTCTGCACTTGCAATTTTGCTAGAGCAGCCAGCGATGATCAAACGCCCCGTATTAATTCACAACGGTACTTACCACCTCGGCTTTAAAGCCGCTCAATACGATGAGATTTTTGTATTATGATGCATCCCGTCATCGAACTTGCGCAAGCGTTGATCCAACGTCGCTCGGTCACACCAGAAGATGCTGATTGCCAGGCAATGATGAATGAGCGTTTACAGGTGCTTGGCTTTAATATTGAATCACTGTTTTTTACAGACACGCTAAATACCTGGGCCCGAAAAGGTAATAGCTCCCCGCATTTTTGCTTTGCAGGACACACCGACGTAGTGCCCACGGGACCTGAAAAAAGCTGGCAACACCCGCCATTTTCTGGTCTGCTTGCCGATGGTATGTTACATGGTCGCGGTGCTGCTGATATGAAAGGCTCTTTAGCTGCGATGATTGTTGCAACCGAGCGTTTTGTTGCAAAACATCCCGATCACAAAGGCTCTATCTCGTTTTTGATCACCTCTGATGAAGAGGGTCCTTTTATCAATGGTACAACCCGAGTGATAGATACCCTAGAGGCACGTGGTGAAAAAATTGATATGTGTTTAGTTGGTGAGCCGTCATCGCGAAATGTGCTCGGTGACGTGGTTAAAAATGGTCGCCGAGGCTCCTTAACTGGCTTTTTAACCGTTAAAGGAATTCAAGGTCATGTTGCCTATCCACAGCTTGCTAAAAACCCAGTCCACTTGGCCGCCCCACTACTCACACAGCTAAGTCAAACTGTATGGGATAACGGCAATGAGTTTTTCCCTGCAACGAGCTTTCAGATCTCAAACATCAATGGTGGCACCGGTGCAGGTAATGTGATCCCAGGCGAGCTTGAAGTACAATTTAACTTTCGTTTTAGTACAGAAGTCACCTATCAACAATTACAACAGCGCGTTGTTGATATGCTGGCTGACTATGATTTTGAGTATGAGCTTAATTGGATTGTTAACGGTCAGCCCTTTATAACCGAAGGCGGCCCACTGATCGATGCTACCGTTTCAGCAATAAAAGCTGTCACTGGTTTAGATACCGCACTTGAAACCACTGGCGGCACGTCAGATGGGCGTTTTATAGCACAAACCGGTGCTAAGGTGATTGAACTCGGACCACGTAACGACACCATCCATAAAGTTAACGAATGTGTGAGCAGTGACGATCTCATTGCGCTTGCTGATATTTACGAACGTATTTTAGAGCAGCTGTTAACATGAGCCAAAATACATTCACAACAGCACAATTAGCTGAGTGTGCCTGTGGTATGAGTGAACTGCAGCTTGTGGAGTATCAAGGGTATAAGCTGCATAAAGAAATTATTGATGACTTTATACGGTTACAAAATGCCGCGCGTGATGCAGGGTTTACATTAACCATCGCATCTAGCTTTAGGAGTTTTGAACGCCAAGCGCTGATCTGGAATGCTAAGTTTACAGGCCAACGTCCAGTGCTAAATAAACAACAGCAGCGCGTTGATTTAACGAGTATGTCAGAGATTGAAAAATGCCATGCAATTATGCTTTATTCTGCACTGCCAGGCACCAGTCGGCATCACTTTGGGACTGATCTGGATATTTTTGACAGTGCAGCTGTAGCAACAGACTATCAATTGCAATTAGAGCCCAGTGAATACACAGACACGGGGCCTTTTGCAGCAATGACCAAGTGGCTTGATATCCATTTAGAAGAATATGGGTTTTATCGCCCCTATCAACAAGATTTAGGTGGTGTTGCACCAGAGCCTTGGCATATTAGTCATATACAGCAAGCGCAGCAGTTACTGCAATACCAAAGTATTGCAGTCTTGGCGAACATTATCAAACGCAGTGAAATAGCAGGAAAAACAACTATTTTGGCTCATTTGCCGCAGCTTTATCAACGCTATGTGTTGAACGTGAGTGCACCGGCTGTTTAGCCAACATAAACACGAGTACAGCGCCAAGGATCACGGCGCTGGCGATGACAAACTGAATCGTAAGTTCTTCCGCTAAAAATAGCATTCCCGCTAATGCCGCAATCACCGGTACGCACAGTTGCACCACCGCAGCCTGACTACTTTTTAATAATGGCATAGCAACATACCAAATACTGTAACCAATTCCTGATGCTAACGCACCGGAGGCACACGCCAGCGCAATCCCTTGCCAACTGAGCCCTGCTAAGTGGCTAAAGCCGATAATAAATAATACAGGTAACGCGCATAAACTACGTGCAAAATTAAAAGTTGTCGTTCTTAGCGGTGAAATACATACCTTACCGCGAATACTATAGATACCCCAAGCAATGCCACTTAGCATCATTAATAACGCTGGGAGCAGTGAAGGAATAGCCGCCGAAGGTAACATCAGATACACAAAACCAATAACAGCGATAACAAATGCACACCATTGTACAACACTTAGTCTCTCTTTATTGTAAATCCCCCAACCAATCATAGTTAACTGCACTGCAGAAAATAATATAAGCGCCCCAGTGCCAGTATCAAGCTCTACATATGCAATTGAAAAGCTGAGCGCGTATATCAGTAAACAAGCGCTGCTGCGCCAACTTCCACGGTCTGCCTTATGCTGTAGAATATCATCACCATTAGTGGACTTATTAAATTTTGGCTTTGCTTGTATAAGAACGATAAAGCCTAAACACAGTGCACCGCTGAGTAATCGTAATGCAGTAAAATTCCAAGCATCTATGTAGTTTTGAACTAATGCCATACGACATAAAAGAGAGTTTGCAGCAAATGCCAGCAAGGCAAGAACTGTATAAAGTGTTGCTTTCAAAGTGTTCCTTAGTGAATACCGTTATGGCACATTTCAGCGCGTAAAATTTATTATTTCGTTGTTGTCACCAGCCAACCACGTTCGAGCCATTGATTTATCAAACTGATAAGAAAACCAGCAATTTTCTCACTGGGCATATCATTTATACAGGATTGACATAATTGCGCAAAGTTTACCTGCTGTTTCAGTAAAGTCAGTATTCGGTATTCGGGTAAAGCAACATTAACAAACTGGGTACGTCGCTCAGGATCTCTTGCCACAACCCAGTACCGAGTAGTTTCACAATAAGGCTCTGGCGGTGTTTGTTTATCTTTTAGTGCTTGCCACGACTCTACCGCACGACTATTGAAGTGCATCAGTTGCACACTTGGATGTAAAACCAATTGCAAGGTTGGCCATTGCTCAGTGGTGAATTTTTCAAGCTCATCTATGCTGAGCAAGGGTTGCTCTTGAGCATCAAATGCTGTTAGTAAGCACCGTTCAAAATAGGCGATATCAGCTAAAATCGGGTGCGCATTAAACGGCGCATTATTACGTAAATAATGCGGTAACTCATCAGCAAAAAAGCGCAATGACGTATAATTTGATGGGTATTTAACAAGATATTCTGCAACCATTTTATCAAATAATTGATCACCTAAATAAATACCTAGCTGGGCATGATCTTGTTCAATGGCTGCACGTAGTCGCAGTTTGTATGCATTTTGATAAATAGCTAAACGTTGGCTTAGTGATAATTGCCCATCCGAGACTATATGGCTCGCCAAATGATTGTCTTGCCCTTGCAGCATAGCCATAAATTGCTGCTGTAAGCTTGCTAGATCACTCACTATTTACTCCCAACTGCCAAATTGGTGCCACTAGCTGACGAGCATATTCAAGCTCTGCTATTAAATCTTGCAGCGAACCAAGGTTATCATCGCGTTCAATCATGGTACTGACTGGATCAAGCTGCTTGGCATAATTTTCAAACAAATCCCACACTGCGCTCGACACATCTTCATCATGAGTATCAATTATATGACTACCAAAATCTTGATGACCTGCAAGATGAATTTGTGCAATTGCCTCTGTAGGAATAGCATTTAAGAAGGTCATCGCATCAAACTGATGATTACGGGCACTAACATAAACATTGTTAACATCCATCAAAAATCGGCAACCCGTTTTATTGTGCAGTGCTGCTAAAAAATCCCATTCACTCATTTGTGAGTCTTTATAGGTAAGATAACTTGAGACATTTTCAAAAATCATCTCGCGACCAAGAAATTCTTGTACATGATGTATACGCGATGCTAAATGCTCAAGTGCCTCGTTAGTGTATGGCATCGGCAGTAAATCATGGCTATTAAAATCACCCACTTGACTAAAGCATAAGTGGTCCGAGACCCACTGTGGCTCAACTCGTGCTATGGTGCTTTTTAGTGCTTGTAAATAGTCGAAATTAAGTGCGCCTGTACTGCCAATTGACATAGACACGCCATGCATAACTACTGGATAATCGGCACGTATTTTATTTAAGTAATACCAAGGCTTACCGCCCGCAACAAAATAATTTTCAGAGATGATTTCAAACCAGTCAACCGCGGGCTTATCCGTGATAATTTGTTCAAAATGCGAAGCTCTGAGACCTAAACCAAAACCTAGAAATTGCGTTTGCATCGTCACCCTCTTTAACGCTAGGTGGCAAAGCCACCTAGAACATGACTTTATGAATCTACAGAGCCACCTATATCAGCACAAGACTTTGCTGGCATAGCAACAAAACCCGTACCTTTGCAAGAGGCATGACCTGCACAGGCATTTTCAGCCGTTTTACAATCATTGTGGCCGCCACAAATATTGACATCGTTACAGTGTACTAAATCTGCTTTCACAATTGAGCCAACCCATTTATCCTTCACGGCCCCACCAACATCAGCACACGCTTTAGCAGGCATAGCAACAAACCCAGTGCCTTTACATGATGCATGACCCGCACAAGCATTTTCAGCCGTTTTACAATCATTATGACCTCCACATACATTAACATCATAACAATGCACTAAATCCGTTGTTGCTGCCCCAGTATTTTCCGCGTCTACCGCAGATCTTT
>NZ_PNDT01000118.1:0-854 GCF_005886375.1 Pseudoalteromonas sp. S1727 | reverse complement strand
CCATCAAGTTCCCAGCGGTTACTTAATAATGCACTCACATTTGGGTCAACTTTATCCGGTTGATCAGAATAAATACCGCGGGCAGCGAGAACAACTTTTTTTCCGTCAAAATTAAAAGGACGATTAGTTTTAATATCGATTGAACCGGCAATACCACGCTCTACCTGATCAGCCGAACGCGTTTTATAAACTGTAACGCCCGATAATAAGCTCGCCGGAATATCTTGTAGCGCGACATCACGACCTGCGCCAGTAAAAATATCTCGGCCGTTAACGGTGGTGTGCACATCGGTCAAACCACGTATTGATACTTGACTTACTTCACCAGCGCCACGGCCTGTGGTTTGTACACCGGTTACCCTTTGTAAGGCTTCAACAACATTGTTATCAGGAAACTTACCAATGTCTTCAGCAATAATTGAGTCTACAATTTGTGTGCTAAAACGTTTTTCTGCAAGTGCTTTATTTAAGCTACCGCGAATACCTTGAACTTGAATTACTTCTAAGGAATCATCTTCTGCTGCGGGGCTATTCTCTTGTGCTTCTTGGGCAAAAGATAATTGGCATGTAAGAGCCAATACAACGGCGCTAGCTGTGTGTGTTCGTTTAAACATTAGCGATGTTCTCCAGTTTATTTTTGTCACGACTACAAATGTGTGATTTTTATAATCGATAAGCGACCCTTTCAACGAGCTTATGGCCAGGCAACACGTTGAGTTAGTCTCTATTTTATTATGTTAATATATTGCTGCCCGGACTTTAATCATATTGTATGATTATTTAACAGTCAACATCAATAAAGCACTTTTAGTCTGTCATTTTCATAAAGTAGCAAATAATAATTATTACTATTC
>NZ_PNDT01000117.1:0-278 GCF_005886375.1 Pseudoalteromonas sp. S1727 | reverse complement strand
TAACCGCTGGGAACTTGATGGTGGAGGAGAGTTTGGCGCGCTCTTTAATGTGTCGTACTCTGAGACTCATTATCGTGATGATACGATAACAGCAGGTGCTGCATTTCCATTTTTTACCAACAATCCGCAAGCAATGTATTCACCTTATTCGCGTATCCCTGAATATGATTCACTGGGAAATCAAATTTGGGAGCCTGGGCAAGAAAATGGTCTACCAAATACACCAGGTTCTACATTGAATGTTGAGGGTGAGCCAACCGAGTATTTAATCGCTCGTG
>NZ_PNDT01000116.1:0-4591 GCF_005886375.1 Pseudoalteromonas sp. S1727 | reverse complement strand
AAGCTTGAAAAAGCCCACTGCCTTCTCTATTATGCAGGCCGTGCGGAGAGATGGCAGAGTGGTCGAATGCACCGGTCTTGAAAACCGGCAGGGGTTTATAGCCCCTCTAGGGTTCAAATCCCTATCTCTCCACCACCTAATTCAAAATAGTTATGAGTACACTCTTGCTCGTGACTTATAAAAGTTTCGGAGAGATGGCAGAGTGGCCGAATGCACCGGTCTTGAAAACCGGCAGGGGTTTGTAGCCCCTCTAGGGTTCAAATCCCTATCTCTCCACCATATATTAAAACCCGCTTAATTAAGCGGGTTTTTTTATCTCTACAATTTTTATAGAAAATTACGACCATAGTCTCTATTTCGATGTTGTAAAACATCATGCATCCTTAGCACTTATCTCTTAGCCAGATTTTAAGGACGTATTATGAAACATCGGCTTGCGAAAAGTGTAGGTTTATCTTTGCTGTCACCTGTGATTATTGGCACTGCGCTCGGAATTTATTATGCGCTCACATTAAGTGGCGACCCAATGACGATTTTCTTCAATTTACTCATGAGTGCCATTGCCAACGCGCATATTGTTGGTTTGACTATGGCGGCATTTGTCGTGCCTGGTTATTTGTTAATGTATAAGTATGCAAAAGTGAATTACTCAGGAGTTCTAACTTTAGGCTTACTCGGTGGTGCAATATTTAGCTATTTACTTAGCGCCACTGGGGGAATGGTCTTTTTGATCAATACCACAATGTCGGCACTCGCAGCTGGGCTATTTTTATATGGCTTGAGACAAGGTGCAGTAAAACAACAATCACCTCAATAGCAGAATTATTAACCAAGCTTGCTGAAATTTAGGGCAAATTGTTTTTTTTTGCTTTGAAAAGGTTTCAATTATTGGCGACAAAGAGTACCTTTAGCTACTGTATGTTTGATAAGAAGTAGTTTGGTATGCAAAAGCAAGAATTTTACCAGTCATTAGTTAAACAAACTGAAGCGCTAATTACTGGTGAGCCGAATATTATTGCCAATATGGCGAATATCAGCGCATTGTTATTTACGTCACTTGATGATGTTAATTGGGCTGGGTTTTACTTAATGGACTCACCCACTGAATTAGTGCTTGGTCCGTTTCAAGGCAACCCTGCATGTATCCGTATTCCACTAGGAAAAGGGGTCTGTGGCACTGCTGCTGCAACTGCACAAACTCAACTTGTTGAAGATGTACATGCATTTGCAGGACATATTGCCTGTGATGCTGCGTCTAATTCTGAGATCGTAATACCTATCCATAAAAATGGTGAAGTATTTGCAGTGTTAGATATAGACAGTCCAAGTATTGCTCGGTTTGATGCAGATGATAAGCTAGGTCTAGAAGCACTGGTAGCGTGTTTTGAGGCAACAATTGCATGAAAGACTTAGTCAATGTACAGGATTATCTGTTTGCCGTCACTGATGTGGGTGACTGGGAAGGAGATGAAGAACATGTAGCGGAAACGCTCAATGATTTAATTCATATTGCTTGGGATCGTCTTCCTGATGATACGGAATGTGAATTAATTGATGAAATAATTAATGGTATTTGGGAACACCTTCGAGGTGATATGGCTGTAATTGAAGCCGACTTTGAAGAGTTGGTCGACTGGGTAACACACTACGTCGATTCGTCCCTTGATGAAAAGATGTGAAACATAGGTTCTAAAATGGAAACCACAAACAAGCTAAAAGATATTAATGAAGTGCTGGAATTTTTATATCAAGAATTTCCACAATGTTTTAAACAAAAAGACGGCATCAAGCCGCTGAAAGTAGGTATCTTTAAAGATATCGCTGAGCGAATTGAAGGCTCTGAAAAGGTAAGCAAAACGCAGGTTCGTCAAGCACTAAGAAAATACACGTCAAATTGGCGTTATTTAGAAGCTGTGACTAAGTCTGAGTTTCGTATTGATTTGGATGGTAATCACGGCGCTAAAGTTGAGCAAGAACACATAGATCATGCTCAAAAAGCCCTTGAAGAAAGCCGTGCGAAAATGGCTAAGCGTAAAAAAGCTCAGCGCCCACGTAATGATTCGGACACAAAATCTTACAAAAAGAAACCTGGTCAATTTAACAAATCAGCGGATAAAAACGCTAAAGTTAATTCTGCACCAGCGAAAGCTGCACCGGCTAAGCGTTCAGGAAAAATTGAACCTTTACCAGCAAGTGAGGTCAAGGTTAATAACAAAGTGAAAGTTAAGCTTGGCCAAGCCCTTGTTAATGCAGTTATCACTGAAGTGAACAAAGATGATGTTCATGTTGAATTGGTAACGGGCATGCAAGTTAAAACGAAAGCAGACAGCCTGTACATTATCTAAAGCTGTATTTAAATTAAGGAGTTGTGTATGAGTCAGAAGTTTACGCTCATTCCGTTAGTTGCGGCCCTCTATTCGGGCTTATTATTTGCAGCAGATGTTGCTGATGTTGTTACGGTAAAAGACTTACCTGTCCTTGCGCAAGAAAGTCAACATAGTACGGCTAGCAAACGGGTGACGAACTTATTTACTCGTGCACATTACAAACCAATTCGTTTTGATGACGCACTTTCAAGTAAAGTGTATGACCGTTATATCGAATCCCTTGATTTCAATAAAAGCGTCTTTTTGGCTGCGGATATTGCTTCATTCGAGCAATACCGCAACCAATTTGATAATGCGTTGACTACCGGCAAACTCGACTTTACCTTCGATATTTTCAATCTGAGTATGCAACGTCGTTTTGAGCGGTATGAGTATTCATTGAGTTTACTTGAAAAAGAAATGTCGTTTGACGAGGCCGATGAGTATTATTTTGATCGTGAAGACGTTGATTGGGCACAAACACAAGCCGAACTGGATGAGCTTTGGCGTGAACGTGTTAAATATGACGCACTACGTTTAAAAATGACTGGCAAAGATTGGGCCGGGATCAAAAAAGTACTAACAAAACGCTATCACAATGCACAAAAACGTTTAGTGCAAACTAATAGTGAAGATGCATTTCAGATAGTCATGAATTCATTTGCACGTAGCATTGAAGCACATACATCGTATTTATCACCACGTAGGGCTGAACAGTTTAAGATGGACATGGATCTTGAGCTTGAAGGGATTGGTGCGGTACTAAGCTATGACGAAGATTACACCGTCATTCGCAGTTTAGTCCCAGGTGGCCCTGCAGATAAGTCGGAGCAAATTAAGGCTGATGACCGTATCATTGGTGTCGCGCAAGACAAAGAAGAATTTGTTGATGTAATTGGCTGGCGTCTAGATGATGTCGTTGATTTAATCAAAGGCCCTAAAGGCACAAAAGTACGACTACAATACTTAAAAGGTGCGGATGATCACGGTGCTCCAAAAGTAGTGGAAATAACACGTGATAAAATTCGTTTAGAAGACCGTGCCGCAAAATCAGAAGTTTTTGAAGCAAAATACTCTGATTTAACCAGCAAAATTGGGGTAATTGAAATCCCCGGTTTTTACAATAATCTATCTAAAGATGTAAAAGTTGAACTTGCTAAGTTAAAAGAAGCCAAGGTTGATGGCATTATCATTGACTTACGTCAAAACGGCGGCGGCTCGTTATATGAAGCAACACAATTATCTGGTTTGTTTTTCGACCAAGGTCCTGTGGTGCAAATACACACTCTAAATAATCGTATTGAAGAGCAAAAAGATCGTGATGGTGTGACATTTTACGACGGCCCACTTACCGTATTAGTTGATCGCTATAGTGCGTCTGCCTCTGAGATCTTTGCAGCAGCAATGCAAGACTATGGACGAGCCATTGTTATTGGTGAACAAACATTTGGTAAGGGCACAGTGCAACAGCATAAAGGTTTAGGCCGTGCTTATGATTTATATGATAATCCTCTTGGCAGTGTGCAGTATACCATTGCAAAGTTTTATCGAATTAATGGTGGTAGTACCCAACATAAAGGCGTAATCCCAGATATTTCGTTCCCATCAGCAATCGATCCTGCAGAGTGGGGCGAAAGCCAAGAAGATAACGCATTACCTTGGGATAGCATTGTGCGTGCAAAGTATAATTCAGTTGATGACTTACATGCTGCAATAGCGTATTTAACGAAAGCACATGATGAACGCATAAAATCTGAACCTGAGTTTAATTATGTGCTTGAGGATATTACACGCTATAAAGAAGAAAAAGATCGGAAAACGATTTCACTTGTTGAAGCCCAGCGCATTAAAGAGAAAGACGAAGGTGAGGCACGTGCGTTAGTGCGTACTAATGAAAGACTCCTTCGCTTAGGTGAAAAGCCTGTGGAAAATCTTGATGATGTGCCTGACGTTTTAGACGATTTAGACCCATTCTTAGAAGAAGCTGCATTAATTACGCAGGACTACATTAAATTTGGTCGTGTAGCTAAGAAATAGGCTTGTTAATTAGATTAATTTAAAAGGCGCTTTTGCGCCTTTTTTACTGCCTAAAACTTTTGGTTTGGGTATAATACCAATCGACTTAAATATTTAATCATTCTAGCGGGCTAAATAAAGCGCTAACTGCGTTATAAATTTTTCATGTAGAACAACTACATGTCAAAATTTATGCCTTGTTATCACTC
>NZ_PNDT01000115.1:0-34518 GCF_005886375.1 Pseudoalteromonas sp. S1727 | reverse complement strand
GTTTCATACCACTCGTGTTAAGGTACTGACCATGTATAGCGCCAGCTCAATGGCGTGATCACAAGGCATAAATTTTGACATATAGTTGTTCTACATGAATTACTTTATACGCAGTTAGCGCTTTATTTAGCTCGCTAGAATGGTTAAATATTTAAATTGATTGATATAAAGCACCGCTTAAGCTAAACGTATTAAACGCACATCAAAATGCAATACCGCATTAGCACCTATTTTACCGCCATTACCTTTGCGACCCCATGCCAGTTCAGGAGGAATAACAAACTCATAGCGAGAACCAACAGTCATCAATAGGATACCTTCTCGTAATCCTTCAATAGCCTCTGCTAATGCAAACACTTCCGGCATACCCGCTTTATAGCTGTCAGCTATAACACTACCATCTGCTAACATAATACGCTGATTAATTACCACAGTATCTGATGATGCGCCGCGCGAAAATTTCCCGCGCTTCGCGCGATAACTGCGAAAAATAGAAATTACTCTATATTAAACAGCTTTCCAAATACTTAAACTTCAATCTCTGTATATGGCAATGTTGGCGCTGCTCCAACAATCCTGCCATTTTCTACATATACCGCACCTGTTTGAACGCTATCACCTAATATAACACTCTGGCTACTGTCGCTGTATTCGACTAGCGTTGTGCCGTTTGTGTTAACTGTGACTATCGTTGCTATTGTCCGCTGAGTTTTATCGAGTACTGAGCCGAGTCTGTTTAGTGTGTTAGACATTGCTTACCACCTGTATTTTTTGGCTAACTGTAATAGCGCCTTGGTCGCTGATACTGGCGTTAATTGTCATGCTATCGCACGTCGCTTTAAAAACTGAATCTGTGTAAGTGATACCAACTAACATACCTGGTCGAATGGGCGGTAAGTCGTCTAAAATTTTGGTTCTTATTGTTGTATTTTGTTTCTTACCGCTGTTAGCCAGCTCGCACGTTCCGCGCTGACGAGCTGCCTGATTATGTGTAATTAGCGTGTCTACAACATCATTGGCAAACTGATCACCTAGCGTACCAGCTCGTTTGATTTTACATGCTACGCCTTGCTGTTCACCGCGCACAAATACCGCGTTATGTTCCTGGCTTATTGTTTGGCTACTGCTGTGCTCAAGTATGATTGAATCGTTAAGGATCACATCACAGATTGCATTGGCTGTATCCCATGGCACTACGGGCCATGCTGGGACTACTGAGACAGTTTTAGTTGCGTCGTTAATATCGAGTATTGCGCCGACTGACTTAGCAACACTTAACAGTGCCGCAGCTGGGGTTAAATTTGTATAAGTAAACGCGCCTGTAGGGATTGGATAATCAATCATTTTATTATCGAGTGACCACCCCGTATTAACGAGTATGTCAGACATGATCCCCGCCAGTGTTTTAGCGGTTGGGTTAGCGTAGTTTGTAGCCCTTGCGTAAGGGTTAGATAGTAACGCAAAACGACTGCGACAACTTGCGCTATAGCTAGCATTTGCAAAGCGGTAACTAGTGCTTGGCTGCTCACAAATCACATAAAAGTCATAGCCATTTAGCGAGATTTTAAGCTCGTGGCCCAGGGCGCGCTCAAAGTCGATGCGTGAGCAAAATTTAATATTAGCTGTTGCGCTAAATTGGCCGCGAGATATAGAGTAATAAACGCTGTTGATCAGTATCTTTAAATCGTCTGAAACACGCACACAATTAATGGTTGGCTGCATGATGTATGTATTCCTAATTTGTGGCTCGATGGGGATTTTGCGATCAATTGTTGGTACGTCATCATCACCGCGAACAAGTCCGCCCGGTAAACCCCAGTAACACACTTTATCGGGGTTGTTAAAACGCATAACTAAGCGCCCACTGTTTACCCTTGCTGGCGCTGTGAACTCTAAATTCACATAGCCTTTAAACGGATGATTACGCCAATAGCAAATATATTCTTTATCGGTTTCACCGTAGTGTATTACCAGCTCACTTGACTCTAAAAGTGGCTTTACATGCCAATGCATCTCACGCGCTGTTTTGAGCAATTCTGAGCTGTTCCAAAGCGCTTTAAGCTCGGTTTGCTCAAAATCTAACTGAGTTAACCAGTTAAAATAAGCTTCGTTATATTCAATTGCAGTGATGATTTTATACGGCATTTGAATAACGTTTGATACATAGCCGCTATTACCCCATGTAACACTGTTTTGTGCTGTAACTAATGCAATAACTTGCCAGTCAAAACTAAATGCCACAGGGGTTAATTCAGCGTTGCTAAAAGCCGTCTCAAACTCGGTTTTAACTGACTGGGTTTGCCATGCTAGCACTTGAACTTGTGTGATTAATTGCGGGTTCAACCAAGTTAAATCCGACTCGATACCGATATTCGCTTGTAAAAATGGTAACGTTGGATCAACTGGCCCAGTGTCATCACCAAAGCGCATTGTCAGTGGTGATTGATTTATTGCATAAGGTTTAGTAAATCGCATCAACAACGCGGCATCATTACCCATGACATCCATGTCATTATTTTGATAGCTTAATTGAATAGGCGATTTATTAACCTGATATGGATTAATAAAGCGTAATTCAATCATGCTACTGGCGGCTCGTAGGGTAATGGGTTAGTTGGATCAAATACAACTGCATCAACAAGCATGCCTTGTATATGATCTGCTATTTGTGCATTAAATTGCTCATTATCATCAAGTATCACACACATTAAACTGGGGTTAAGGGCCGTTTCTTTTGGAAAGAATTTAAAAAATTGACCACTTACACGTTGATGCCATATCAAAGTGCCACTTTTACGATCAAATACCTGCAAACGCTCAGCGTCTGGATCAACATCTATTGATAATGCTGAAACAATATTCGTTAATTGCGGCCATAAAATAATTGGTTCAAACAAATGCATTACCACTGCTCCATATTAATCCATACAGCACTAGCCCTTCCCCCTGTAGATGGTAGATTCAGGTGAACTTGATTATTAATTATTGGAGTGTAATAAAGTGCTTCATCAAAAAAACCAACTTGCTGAGAGACAAATAACCCAGGGATAACCCCCCGTATTGCAGGGTTCGTAACCGAGTTGTAAGTTTCAGCATATTCAGATCTGTGATAATCGTAGCTGTTATTAAATATATAAGCTGGAGACATAAATGTTATCTCTGGCGTTTCTTTTTTTACCACTGAATCTTCAATATTATTTCGACCTGAACCAAGAAGTGTTCTTATTGTGTACTGCCAAACACTTGGAGGAGAGTCTAGCGTATACCCTTTTATTGATGATGATGCCGCGCCGTCGACTAATTTTCCTGATAAATACGCGGTTGAACCGGGGTTAGTGTCATCATTTAGTCCTGTATAACCTCCGAATAAAATAAATCTATTTTGGTCGCTTGGAATTATTTTATTAAAATCACCAACAAAAAAAGCAGGGTAATAAAGATTTTGAAGGCTTGATACAGACTGATGCGTTGTCATTTTAGTAATAAAGTAAAACGCATGCGATGTACCTATTACCAACCATTGAGGGAACAAATCATAACCAAAGGTGCCACCCTTCATTTTATATGTTGACTTTGGTGACGCTTGAATAATATTTTCAAAATCAATGAATGATTGGCAACATTGAATAATAACTTTCTCACCTACTTCATCACCACCTAAAGCCGATTTCAAAACAAAGCTACCACCAGAGCCGCCCGCGGTGACATCATTAATAAAAGATATTTTATTTATTGCTTCTTCAAGCTGCACTTGCCAACCGAGTGGTATCTTTTCTCCGTACCCTTCAACTAGACACTTTTTAAAAACATTAATAAATTCACTAGGTCTGCCATCTACTATTTGCGGCGCGCCGGGGTCATCCCATCGATAAACTGTTACTGCTTGAGCCATAATTTTAATCCTTATTTCCACGAAATGATAAAGTTGAATTGTCACGCACTATTTCAGAGTGCCCGGGTGATACTGAGCGCGTAACCATGGTTGGTTTACTTGCCGCTAGGGTTTCAAACAAGAATGCTTCACCGGGGTTTAAGCCTGCGCCGAACGCTTCTTTACGTAATATGAAATACGGTGCGCCTGCGAATGAGTTAATCGGCGCACAGTCGTTTAGCGTGTCGCCGCTGTAGATATTACCGACTGATTCACCAATCACGTTGTAAGCGGTGGTTGATGTGAAAACGATTGCCCAGCGCTGAGCTATTGCGCCAATGTTGGTTAGTTCAATTGGGTATTGCGTTGTATTAATAGCACTTGATGCACCCGCACCAAAATCACCAAAGTTATTTTGCCACGCGGCTAATGTACGTTCGTCTTTTGTTTGCGCTTGAAAGTCACCCAAAACCTGAACGCTGCTAACCGTTGCACCTGCGGGATAAGCCCGGTTTAACGGTGTTAGAAGGCTTAATGTGTTGCTATCGATTGCGTCAATCAATGCAAGTTCAGACTGAATTGCAGTGATAATAAACGGCGGTGAAAATGCGCTTATTCCCGCGTTGATAGTTATATCACCCGTTGCAGCATCGTAGTTGTAATTGTCATTAGTCACAGACCATAAACTTGCACCGGTGCTATCTACAATATCAATAAAATCAGCATCAGCTAAAACGTTAATCGTTTGGCCGCTGGTTAAGCTCGCAGCCGCTGTGCGTTCACGGTTCTGTACGCTGACTGGGTTGAACGTATGAAAAATTGGCACAGTGCCATTGTTTGGTAGCGTTGATGTATCAAAGCCACCCGGCGGCGCGGGTACTGTGGTTACTTCAATTTCGTTATAGTCAAAGCGAATTGAGTCGGGCTTAATATCTTCACTAAATGCTAAATCTACATAGCCCGTTGCGCTTACTGTACCCGTGCAATTAGTGCCTGTGATATTACCGCTTAAATCGCTAGACGCTGAGAACGTTGCACCCGCTGCGGTTTCAAACGTAATATAAACCGAGTCACGCGCAAAGCTACTGCTCGGTAACTGCCAGCGCTTAGTGTTGATTGTTAGCGCACCTTTTTGTATTAATGCGCCTAAGTTGTCGGTAACTGTGCCGTTATAATCCACGCTATCAATTTCTGTTATTACGCCAGTGTCATAATCAATGGTCGCAAACACATAACCGCCTGATATAAAACGGCCTTGGCTATCGTCTTTATATACTGTTTCGTCACCCGTTTTTTTGAGCTTAGCCGAGCCTTTTAAAACGGTTTCACCAGCGCCCAATGTAAGCACTGAACTCGTTGTAAATGAATGAAACCTAAAATCTTGATTTGATACATAGTAAAGCGTGAAATATTGGTCTTTAGCCACGGCGGGGTTCAATTTTGCACAAGAGAATGTACCATTTTGATAACGCAGTGAATTAAGCTCACCGGAACCTGCATTAATTTTCAGTGTTTTAACGCCTCTTATCACGTTGCTGGGCTGATCCAAGTAACTTGTGTCGTAATACCATGTGTATTGATACTCACCATAAAATGTAGGCTCAGCTTCTAAAAAATCATCAACACTAATGTTTATTTCAGTAATTTCACCGTAGCTTAAAATGCGCTTAGTACGGTAAATACTAAATGGCTCTGAATCTGGTTTAAGTCCTATCTTTGTATTAACTGTGGTAATGCTTGGCGTTAGTGTGCGTGTGATTGACTCTACTGTTAGCTCTTGGCCTTGTGCATCCACAGCCGCGGTCATTAAACTAGTACCGTGGTATTTTGTGCTAGCTAATGACAAGTACGGCAACATTTCGGCTACTGTATCAGTGTCTTTTAGGTCTTTAGCTTCAACTAACAGCACGTTTACAAGCGGGTCGTCTGGTTGATCGCTTAAGAATATGTGAGCATCTTGCAAACGGCTTGAATCGTCAGTGCTAAGCGCTGGGTAAAGCTTAACTAAATCAAATGAAGAACGCGCATGATCAATGTCACTGATTGAGCTAAACACAGCGTTTAATTTACCGCTGACAATTGCATTGCTTGTGCGATGGCCGCCAGCGTGTGGCTCG
This sequence comes from Pseudoalteromonas sp. S1727, assembly GCF_005886375.1. NCBI lineage: Bacteria > Pseudomonadati > Pseudomonadota > Gammaproteobacteria > Alteromonadales > Pseudoalteromonadaceae > Pseudoalteromonas > Pseudoalteromonas sp. S1727. Next base: position 28,530 of record NZ_PNDT01000115.1, on the reverse strand, counting down.
TTGCCAATGCGCTGAGGTTCAAATATTTTTAAATCGGTTCTTTTCATTATTTGGCCTTAAACGGTTTTTAAACGTAGGTTTACGTTTTGAAAGTGTGTAGGTGCTGAGTCGGAAAAGTGCGTATGCGGCACGGCTTCAACCGCTTTTTGGCTGTGGTCCCACACCACATTAAACACAGTGCCGCGTATTGTTATTTCAAACGCTGTGAGGGTTGTTTGTGCATGCTCATGCAATGTTGTAAATACGCTAGCGTCTTCAAAATCACTGTATAAATAGATTGGTCGTCCTGCGGTGATAAGAGTTTTTTCAATGTGCTGCGCGCCATTAAGGGCGCGTTCGGTTTGTTCAGCCACTGGCAAATAATCAAACTCATTAAGCCAAACAAAGTTATCCAGGCTTTGTGCATTTATTAAAATCATTGGGTGTTACTCAACTGTTCAAGTTTTTGTAAAAATTGCTCTTCAAACTGAGCTAATAAATTGGCAGATTGGCCGCCAGGCAAAGCAAGTTCTAACCGGACGGTTTTGCCATTGCTCGGCTGTTGGTTTTTAAGCACGGTTATCAATTCACGCACTGCTGCTGTAAGGCTGTTTAAATCGCCGTTAGAAGCGTTATTACTGGGTGTATAATTGTTTGTAGGCGGCGTATAGCTTGGCGTTGGTGTAGGCGTATACGTCTGTACTTGCTCAACCGCTTTTTGAGTGGTGCTTTGCGCTTTTATCGCTTGCTGTTGTGCGTTAATGGCTGCGTTTAACGTGCTCTTTTGCTCACGCGTTAGGTATGTAAGCTGCTTATTGATTTTGTTATATAAATCAGTCAGTGCTTTGCTACTGCTGGCGTTATCAATTTGGCCCCTGAATTTACTAAATTGTGTATTTTGGGTGTCAGCATAAGCGCGGCGTTCGCGCTCTTCGTTGATCTCTTTTGAGTCTAAATCGTAAGGGCTGCGGCCGTTCTCTTCTTGATAATCAACTACGTCACTTACGCTGGCACGTTGCGATTGATTGTAACGACTTACACTGCTTGAGGCGCGATTTGCTGAGGCGGCAACACGCTCTAATTCTTCTTTTTGCTCACGTAAGCTTTTTGATGCTGACTCGTTCGCTTTAACCTGATCATTCGTAGCTTGCGTGGCTGCTCGGGTTGATACTGTGGCGGCATCTTGTGCCGTTTTGTTTTCACCTAGAAGGTTGTTAACCACGGCCATAATAGCGCTGATACGATCTTTTTTATCTGCGTAATCTTGGGCTGTAATTGCATTGTTTTTGTACTGTGTTTCTACTTCATTAAGCTCTTTCTGTAGTTTATTGTTTTCAACATTAAGCTCCTGAAGATTCATAGTTTCGATTTCACGAACTCTAGTTAAATCCTCCTCTTGCTTTATCACTAAGCCTGTTTGTTTATTTAGTGCCTCTTGCGCTATTTTCTTTTGTATTGCCGAGGCTGTTGATTCTTCGAGTATTGCTTTATTGATTGCAATGGCTGCTTTCGTCTTATCAAGTTCACTTGAAAACTTTGATACGGCTTCGCTATTAGCGTCAGTGGCAGGCTTTAAACCATTCGCCTTGGCAATAAGTTTTTCTAATTCTTCGGTTAAACCCAGTGCAGCAGCTGCGGCTTGAATACTTGAGGGTACGGTTTTATCAGTCGCGTCTGCGGCGGCAATGGCAGCCTCAGCCCACTTTAAATAGGCTTGGCGTTGTACGGCTAAGGGTTGCTCTGACTCCTGCATTAGCTCATAGGCTGCGCGTAATTTATTAGCGGTATCATCGAGCGCTTTTGATGACGTTAAGCCTAGCTCCGCATAGGCTTTTTCTACATCGCCCGCGAATATTTTTTGACGTTCAAGTAATGCGCCGTGTTCTTCAAACTTTACTTTTAGCGCATCTAAAATGGCTAACTGGCCCTGGTACTGCTCACCAGCGCCAGCAATTGCAACACGGGCAGATTCTATGCTTTGTATAAAACCATCAACACCAACTTTTACACCGTCTAAGCTTGTTGCCTGCTGCTCTAATGACTGGATGGTTTTAAGCGCTTCTGGCAATGAAAGGGTAAGCAGTTCTTGGCGCTGGCGCTCGGCCTCTGTTGCAGCTGCTGTGGCTTCGGCTAATTTGCGCTGTTGGTATTCAATATTGATATAGCGCTGGGTGGCTTCGTCCCAAACAAGCTTACCGCTTTCTATCAATGCGTCTAATTCTGCTGAATTACGGATGATCAAACCCGTAGAGTTCGCCAGCATTTGCAATTCATCTGCTAATGCTTTGGCTTGTATTGCACTTGCTTGTTGCGACTTCCTGAGTGATTCCTCAGCCACCAGTAAATCTTTATACAGTAAACCAACGTCGATTAACTCGGTAATTAACCAGGTATATAATCCTGCTTTACCTACAGCCTTAAGCGCAGTACTCCATTTAGCTGCTGCAATGCCTGCGGCATTAGTTGCGACTGTGGTAGAGCCAATAGCAGCTGTGTAGGTTCTTAGTGATGCAATGGCCGTGGTTGCGCCGCTGATCACACTGCTAAAATAGTTACCGACTTTAAGCGCCAGCCATACTTTAGCGACAGTGGCTATTTCTTCGCGGTATTCATAAAGCGTGGTGGCCGCACCTTTAATTGCATTACCTGTGCTTACGATTGTATCGCTAATTTTTTGCGCCCATTCTTGCAAGCTGCCATCTTTCGCCATTGCTGCAAATTCAGTATTTAGCGCAGTAATATTGGCTTTTAACCAATCCATAGCGCCACTTTGTGCGATTAAGTTATAAAACTGCTCCATATTGTCTTTAGCGTTTGACACTTGCCCGCTAAAGAGCGCCATTTGTGCAGCAGCAGAGCCTGCACTTGCACGGCCCATTTCATCTATTAAGCCTTTAATTACATCACGGCCCAACTTACCTGCGCTTGATAGCTTTTGCAGCTCAACGGTGTTTTTACCTGTGACTTTTTCAAGTAGATCCCAAACAGGTATACCGCGCTCAACAAGTTGCAGTATTTCTTCGCCTTGGAGCTTTTGTTTTGCCCACGCTTGGCCGAGTGCAAGGCTGATACCTTCAACCTCTTGAAACCCGCCGCCAAGCTTTAATGCTTGGTCTGTGATGGCTTGCATTGTGCCATCCATCGGATCAAGGCCAAACGCTTTAAGTTTTACAAACGCCTGGCTAACTTCGCCCAGTTGTAGCGGGGTGTTTTTAGTAAATTCTTTTACCCATGCGGTGGCTTTTTCGCCGCCTGCAATGCCGCCCATAAGCGCCTGCATTTGCACGCCGAGCTTTTCAAATTTATCACCGGTGCTAAATACCTGGCTTACGGCTTGAGCTACCCGATCAAACCCCACATAAGCCGCTGCAAGTGCGGTAACTTTGCCAATTACACCGTCTAAGCTTTGTGCTTGAGCGCGTTGGGCTGTAGTGCCTTGGCGCAATTCATTACTAAACTTATCGACAGAGCGGCCAGATTTATCAAACTGGGCAGCTAAGTCACGCTTGGCTGCACGCAGGTTATTAGTATCAACATCAGAGCGTTTAAGGGCTGTTTGTAATGCTGCATGCTTACTCGTTTGCTGTGTAAGCTCGGTGCGCATTTGCGTTAGGTCTTTCTCAGCGGCTTCTAATGAGCGCGCGAGTTGCACAAATGGCTTATCAGTGTTTTTAGCTTCGGTTTGTAATTGCTCAAGTGCGTGAGCGGCAGCCGCTGTGGCTATTTCTTGTTGTTCTAGTTTTTGTTTTGACTGCTCAAATGCACGTATTAGATCAGCTTGATTAGCTAATCCGTCTAATTCATTGGCAAGCTTGCCTGCTGTTTGGCTGGTTTTCTTGGCACTGGTATCGGTTTGGTCTAGTGATTCACTGAGTTTATCAGCAGCAGGATTTGCGGCATCGGCACTTTGCTCAATGTTGCGCAGCTCTTGAACCAGTTGCTCAATATTTTGCTTGCCCGTTGCTTCTGCAACAACGCGTAGGGCTAGTTCGAGGGTTTTATCTGCCATGGGTTAACTCAGTTTTAAACGGTGTTTAAGAGTGTGAAAAGGGGCCGCAGCCCCGCACAGGAAATTAGGCGTCGAGTTCTGTGTATAAAAACGGGGAGTTTTTGCCTGTCACCACTTTAGCCGTGCCAGTTAAGCCACCGCTTACAAACTCACTAGCCGCAAAGTCGATTGCTTTATTAGGCATTAAAGAGCTTTCGTATACTTCGAGTTGAATTGCTTTACCATTGGCAAGGTTTTCACCTTCACCAAAAATACGCGCGCGTACTTGGCTTTCAATACCACCTTCAACGGCTCTGCCGCTCATAGCGTTGTGTTGGTAGCTCACAGTAATACTGCCGCCCGCGTCAACTGCACCGCCTTTAATGGAGCGAATAAGGCCAAGGGCATAGTTTACTTCAAAGTCAGTACCTAGCACTAAATCAACAGCAGCTTGCTTAACTGTTAAACCTTCACTTGCTAGGTTCTTATGGCCAAGCTCCAACCAACCTTGGTTTGCAGGGAGTGTTTTAGCGACATCAGCTACATTGCCACTGGCTTGATTAACATCAACCACCTTACCCATTAGCGCCATCGCCAACAGTTCAGACGGCACATCATCAAATTCAATCGACAGCTCAACAGGCTTGGCAATTTTTACATCGTCCAGGGCTTGGCCATAAGAGTCTTTCTTTTTTGATGTACGGATTTTAGAATCAGCTTCAGTTTTGATCTCAAGCTTAGTCATGTTGATAGGGCCAAAAATACCAATGCTTTGGCCCGTTTTACTTAATCGGTCAATGTAAAAATTGCCCGCTACTAATAAGCCACTCATAGGTGCGCTCCTTTCATTCTCATTTGACAAGTAAAGGCCAGCGGGTAGTACGCAAAACCTTTGGTGAATCGGGGTTTAATCGGTGAGTTAACACGCAGCCAAGGGCCTGTATCGCCAGCTAATTTGCCTGCTAATGCGCGAATAGTGTTAACTAAGTGGGTGCCTGCATTTTCTTTACGGCCTTGGCGTACAACCAAAATCACTAACCAGGTTTGTTTAATTTTCATTAAATTGCCGGCGTTTGCGCTATCGGGTAATTGGTCGCCAAAATATAAAAAGTGCAAGCACGGTGTACGTTGTGATGACTCGCCCAAATCAGCTAAGTCGGTAATGTAATTAACTTGCTTAATGTTGGGCACAGTCTCAAGCGCGGCTTTTAATGGCTCGTGTGCTGCTAGGTAGTCATCGGTTATGTCAAACATCAGATAAACCCTTTTGATTTACCACGGGCAAATACGCTACCCGCTGATTGCATAACTGCCGTGTCGTCGGTTTGGGCATTTGCACCTAGCTCATCAACACCAAGCGATAACGTGCCTTTACCAACCGCTACTAAAAACTTAATTGCATTTTGATAGCGCTCAGTAATGTGCTCTGGTGCGTTATCAGTGCCTAAAAAGTAACGGGCAATATCGCAACACAAACGCGTTAAAACGGTTGGCACAATCGTCAGCGGCAGTGAGTATCGGCCCGCTAAATAGCCGTTAATTTCAGCGCTGGCATCGGTTAATGCCTGCTCTAAAATTGGCATGTTTATTTGCTCAGGGTCGCTGTCTTCACGCTCTGTTAGCAGCACTAAATCTTGCTGGCCAAAGCGTTTTAGCATGTCATTAGTGCTGGCATAACTCATGATGATTGACCTTGTTTAACTGCATGGCTAAATACTTTCCATGCGGCATTACGCTGCTCAGCAGTTGGTTTAATAGTGATTGTTTGGCCATCTTCTTCACCAGGCACTTGATACTCAAGCTCATCAACCGTTGGCTTTTTAGCAAAGCGTTGCTCAAGCATGATGGCAATAATGGGGTGTAAGCTTTCATCAATACCCGCTAAATCAAGCTCTATAGCTAAACTGCTATCCACACGTCCATTGTCCAATGATGATTGCGGACTTGGCTGCGTAGACGTTTGACGAGTTTGCACGCTAATGTGTGGATCAGCGCTAAGGGTCTTAAGTTGCTGCTCGTTAATATCTGAGGCTGGCAATTTATTTTTACCTGGTGCAAATGTAAGGCCCGCACGGCGGTACTTTTGACCGCGCGGGTTAGTGACAATGATGCACCCAGTATCAGTACTATTTTTAGACATTTCATATCCTGCCTTTATATAAAACAGTAGGGCTAGCTGGGCTAACCCTAAACGTTAGTGGTAAGCCTGGTTAATCAAGCCAAGGTACAACCATCACTTCAACCGCTTGGTAGTTGGTGTTTGATGCTCCACCTTCTTTTTGCATGGCTTCAATGAGTGCTTTAGCTTTGCTGCGGTTCGTTGGGCCAACCACTAATAAGTCAGGGTTAATACCCAGCGGGCGGCCTTTGTCTGACTTTAAGCCCATCATTTTTTCAATCGCGCTATTAAAGTTTGCTTCAGTTAGCTCGGCTTTTGAGCCAAAGGCTTGCTGCCAAAAACCAAAGCCTGTATTCACGCGCGCGTCTACGCCATATAAATATTCGTCGGCCATAAACACATGATCAGAGTTGCCTGCATCGGTTTTAGCACTGAGCTGGTAGTCTTTGCGGTTTTGGAAAATAAGCGGTTTAAGTGGGCGGCGGGTATCCAGTAAATACCAAGGGGCTAACGCGCCATCTTGCATATTTGATACAAGCTTTTCGTTTTCACCTTCACCAACAACGTGTTCGGTATCAAAAAAGTTTTGGCCGTCATAACACAAGGTGTTCCAGCCACTGGCTAAACACGCATAGGTTAGCTCGTCTGGGTGTGTTGCTGCCGCATATCCCATATCTTGGAACTTAGGCATTAACACGCCAAGCGTATCGTCTTCAATGTATTCGCTGGCGATGCCTTCAGTGGCTTCAAATTTTTTGTTTTTAATCGAGTACGAGTGCAAGGCCATTTTGTTGACATGGCGATCACCAATCCACTCACGCAAGCGGCTAAACTCACCTAGCCAAGCGTAATCTTCACTTGATGTGGTCGACGGTACGACCGTAGCAATACGCGTATAAGTAGGCGTATAAGTGCTGCGGCCTGCATTAAATTCAGTTTTAACGGCCGTAAAAACGGCGCGTAACGATGGGGCTGAAATATCCATAGTGGTTTAAATTCCTAGTTCAACCCAAACACCTTCAGCAGCAACTTCCGTCACTTTGCCTGCGGTGCTTCGGCTATCGGTTGCAGAGTCGATAGACACATGGCCATCGGTCGAGAAATACACGGTGCTGCCAATATGGCTGTCGAGCACATCACCCGCATTGGCAAACAAATGTTCGCCGATTTCAACGGTTGCACGTTGTGCTTTGTCAGCGCCTTGGCTGTTATCAACACCCATACGGGTAATACCTGCACAGGTGCCAACTGTGCCAACGTTAGTTAGCAAACCATTGCTGGTTAAAATGGCAGGTGCATCGCCAGTTAGTACAACCGATGCAGCAAGTGGGTAGGCTCTAAATTTGCCTTGGCGTTTTGCAATAGCAGCCATGGTTATGCGTCCTTATTTTTCAAGAATGCCGCTTTATCAATGCCAGTGGCTTTGAGTACAGCGAGTTCTTCAGTGGTTAATTCAGGATCACGATTGTGTTCTTCGTCAGCCTTTTTCTTTTGTGCAGCGGTGCTTTGAGTGGTGCCCGTTAAGGCGGCAATTGGGCTGCGAGCATCCAGCGCGGCTTTCAAAACAGCTACGCCGTTTTGCTTGCCTAAATCTTGAAAGTACGACACCTCAGCTTCAATAATGCGGCCATCGGCTTTTGCGGCATCAATCGACTGCTCAACGGTTAAGCCGTCATTTTCTGTTTTCAATATGGCGAGTTGTTGCGTGACTGCGTTATAAGTGGCAACGGGCACATACTTTGATAGGTCAACGCTTGAGCCTGAGCTTGCTTTAAGCGCGGCGACTGTTGTGTTGGCGGTGGTTAATTTAGTGCTTAGCTCATCAGCCGAGTCGGCTTTTGTTTTAAGCGCTTTGAGTGCGGCAAGACCTGTGGCGTATTGGTCGGTGGTAGGCTGTTCGCCATCACCCACAGTCACGCCCAAGAGTGCAAGCAGCTGGAGTGCTTCATTCATGGTGGTTTCCTTTTCAGGGGTTGAGGTTTTTAAAACAGCCACCTTTCGCATGCCATCAACAGCAGGTTCGTTGGTCAGCGCAAAGTGGCGTAATTTAACGGGGCGGCCATCGGGGCCATAATGAAATACGGGGCTGATAAAACGGTATTCATCATCACGTAAAAATTGGGCAGCTTTTTTTGTCCATTGCACGTTGAGTGCAAACAAGCCTTCGCCTGGTATGTACTCTAAATCGGTGGGGTTAAACCACCCTGCGGCGGGGGCTTCCTTGCCGTTTTCTTCCGCATGAAGAGTTTGATGTTCGTAGTCAAAGTGGTAATCGTTTTGGCGAGTGCTGGCATCTGCTTTAAGGGTGTTAAATGCAGTTTCATCCATTAGCCAGGCATTGTGATCTGTATCGCTTGGGCGGCCATCACCTGCGCTAAAGTAACCATCAGGTGCAAGTTGCACGCGTGGGCTGGTGCCATCAGCGGTTACATCAGCATTAAAACGACATACAGCAAGGCCCATGTTTGCAGGTTTACTTGCCATTAGCACAGCAAGTGAAATCCCTTCCAGTGGCAAACTGCTTCTGGTTGTATTTGGTAAGTCTGTGTTGTGAGTGTTTAACGGCATGTAACTGGCTACAAGTAAATTAACTTGCAGCCAGTATTCAGGATTTCTTTAGAGGGGAATTTTAAACTGGATTAAAAATTACTTTTGCTTTCTCTTAAGATCTACAGCATAACGAATTAAATCTAACAAAGTGTACCATTTCATAGCTGCGATTTTTGTCGAGTAGTCTGATAAGTAACCATGTATTACACCATGCCTGTTTATAATGCTAAAGTCGTCCTCGGATACTTTTGCAGGATCATTACTGCGAATTGCATCATTAGCTTTTAACCCATTAAACACTTCAGCTAAATGTGGCCCATATGTATGTGTCACAAAGTTATTTTTTAGTTGGGAGGATAATTGATCTAGCGAATCAAGATTAAATTGCTCTTCAAATTTTATTTTAATTTCATCATTTGCAAGTTCGGTACCATGTTTAAAGAAGCCACAACCAAAGGTATCTAGAAATATCCCATCTATTTGGCTAATAAATAGGTGTATAGCCGCACCATATAGCTCCTGTTCAAAACATATCTTTGCTTCTGTTAGCAAAACCTTTCTATTTGGGAAATCATTGAGTATGCGCGTCCAATCGCTTTGCCAATCATCTTCAAAAAAAATTAGAAAGTGTTCATCATTCGGTTTAGATACATTTTTATCGCATAGAAATCTATTAAACAGGGTGATATTAAATGGATTTAAAAACCAACCTTTTTCCTGTGACTCTAAAATAACTTGCATTTCTTCTTTCATTATCAGAATTCCCTTTTTAATATGTTCAGTTAAGTAGCCCAAAGTTGTTTTAGAAACGTTTCTAACACCATTTCCAGCTTATTTAATACCACACTTGCAACATTCACGCGACTAAAACACCGCATACGCTCTTAGGGGGCGTTGTGGCGTTTTTAGCTTTCTAATAAAAAATCACCCAGTATTACCAGTAATTCGGTTTCGTTATCGCGGCTTAAGCCTAAATATTCACGTTGGGGAATAGCTGCGGGCCCAGGTGCCATTTCTGGCAAACCGCCAAAGTTATGAATAGCGGCATAAGGTTTGTTACTGCCAATCTGTGCCCAAAAGTCGCCGCTGTCAGCTGTAATAGAGGCCGCGAGGCCGCCAGCTGTGGCTTGCAGTATTTGCCCACCAACACGGCTTGGCCTGCGCTTTAAATAATTATCGCTAAGTGCAGGCCATGGCGAGCCATCAACCGGGCTTTGCTGATCTGCAAGGGCATCTTCGCTGGCACCTTCCATCACAGCGGCAATGGCATCCATGGGTTCGCTGAGATTATCAAAGCGATCTGCTAGCTGCTCGAGTATGGCGATGACGGCTGTGCCTTCAGGTAAAATTGAGATAGTTGACATAATAGGAACCTTGGCTAATCTTAACAGTGTAACCACATCAGTACTTACTTCATGGAGTGTGGTTACTCCTCCAAAATGCCAGCCAACGAGCTGGCATTTGTTCTTTTTGACTTACATGTATGTTTGATTAATACTTATCCATGGCGGTAGTGTTTCCAATGGGTAACGGTTAACGTGTTCGTTATGATGTGGGTTCGAGTCTCACCCTATCGCCAGCCTTGCAAATAACCTGCTGCAATCCCTGCGTTTATATCTGTTTGTGTGACTTTGAACACATTAATTAATGGATCGAGTACATTGCCAACCTTGGCAAAATCCACAATTACTTTTATGACTTGCTCACCATTTTGGTAAACATACATGAGGTTATTATTTGTTGTATCCCAGTACACTTTGGTTTGTGGGTTGTTAAGCCAGGTACTGAGCTGGGTATATTCATTTAGTTCTAGTGCTTGGCCTTTTACTTTATGGCGGGTGCTGTGGGCATGAGCTAATGCGCGTTCGCTGAGGGTAATTACACGGCCAGCCTCAATACCTTTATCAATCAGCTGTTGGTTTATATCGTCCGCTAAAAAGCTTACTACTGTTTTATGTTGTGGCCGTGGGCCATTGGCTTTTAAGCCTGCGGCGTTGTTTGCTTGCTTAGCTAATTGGTAACGCTCAACACGGGCAAGGCTTTCTTTTGTCCATAGTTCAAACGCGGCCTCCCGCGCTGGGCTGTTATTAAGGGCTTGGATGGTTTCGGCTCTTAATTGTGGGTCAGGCACTTTACCAAGCTTTTGCGCTATGGCCGTATCGGTGCCAAAGGCGCTTTGCCCTGGTGAATATGCCCAGCCTAGATCAGGGGTCATTACATCATCGGGTGGTAGCTTTACTCGGGCATGGGGCACGGTTTTAATATCGCCTGTTTCGCGGCTGATAATCTCAGCATCAAAGGGTTGCACGTAATTACTGCCATCTTCAACCGTAATACCACGCGCTTTAACTTGTGCCTCAGTTAATGCACGAACACGACAGCGGCAGCCCCAGCCATTAGGCGGGTAAATGGTTTGCCATATAGGATCATCAAACCTGAATACGCGGCCATTTAATAGCTTATGCTCGGGGCGGGTTTGGCCGTCATCAATAGCCACATACTGCCAATAAGGGTGCGTTTTAGCACGCGATAACATACGCCGATAACGCCCAGCCATGTACGCCGTTTGCATGTTAGTACGGTAAATTGTGTTTAAGCGATACGGGCTACCTAGCTGTATGTCATCGCCCATGGCATTTTTAGCTTTGCCCCACCAACCAAGCTTTTGCAGCTGAGGGGTTAGGCGCTCATTAAACTGCTTAGCTGTTAACCCTTGTGTTAATGCGGCATCTAGCTCGCCACGAATAGCACTGAGCACGTCCATATTTTGTGCGCGGGCAACGGTGAACGCTTTGCTATGGGCGGTGGTTAACATATCGTGCCATTCGTCGCTTACGGCGTAACCTTTAGATTTAAAGTAAGCCACCGCGTCTGCGGGCGGCTTATCAAAAGCGCTGGTTAAATTAACGCTAGGCATTGAGAGAGCCCCACAGCTCACTTACAAAAAACAACCGCGTGAGTAAGTCAGTTAAGCCATCTTGATCTAGCAGTGGGTAAAGCTCAGCCAGTTCAATGGCGGCCAGTTCTTCACTTTGGTTTAGCTTATCAAGCAGTGGCTGTAATACGGTTTTGTATTCTTCGCGCATATCGCCGCTGGTAATGGCATCAAGTGCCGTGTCTAACTGTGCTTGGCTCTGGTTACTCATGCCTTCACTTTTAAGTACTGCGAGTGAGCTGGCTTTTAATGCGGCTGCATTGTTACTCATTGGCTCTGTGGGTGCTTCAAGTACGTCATCGCCGTCTTTGGCTATAGGGATGTTTAAACGCTCATGCACCCATGACTTAGGGACTTTCATACCAAGCGAAACCAATGAGCGCAGCGGGTAAGCTAAATCACGCATTTCGTCACTGGTGGAGTTGTCAAACTCAAAGCGTGGCAGGCGGCGATTGCCCGCGTAGCTTTTACCATTAAGCGCATAAAGCGGGTATAAAATATCGCGGTTTATGGTTTGCTCTATTTGATGTAAGTCGCTTTGGGTGATAGAGCTTAGCGCCTCAGCATGTACATTACCTAGCGCATTGGTGCTGGTTTTGCCATCGGCTTGGCTGGTTAACGTACCGCCTAAAATCGCTTTAGATTGGGTAAGCTCACACCAACGGATCATTGATTCAAACGGATCGGCTTGGCCATTCGCAGCGCTTTGAAAATCAATTTCCATACCTTTGGGGATTATACCGCCTGCGTTATGGCCAATGCTCATTACCGCGCGTAATAGTGTGGCTTTTTCTTTTGGATTAGCACCGCTGGGGTATTTACCCACACGCACAGGTAAACCGTAAATTTCTAAAAATTCGGCTAAGTCACGTACTGAATAGTTCTTAAATAAGAACGGCCAACTTAATACCGACACCAACCCCGCACGGTGTACGTAACCCGACTTTGATTTATGAATATGCATAGCCCAGGCGAACGGGTTGGGCTGCTCGCCATTGGCAGTGCCATCATTGAGCATTAATTGATTGCGGTTGTCTGGGTGCGTTTTAAAGATGTTTTGATCGCGAAACTCATAGCCGGTAATGATTTGCTGTTTTTCTACGTAATCCCATTGCAGCTCATTGGGTGAAAAGCCTTTTAAAATAGCGTCACTAAAGTCAAAAAGTAGATCATAAAACCAGGTAGCATCATCAATGATCTCGCCCAGCATATCGGCATCGCGTTGCTCTAATGGGCTGGCATTACGTGGCGCTTTAATATTCCAGTCTAGCCCAACAATGGCGCGGCGGCGTTTGCCTAAGTCGCAGCTTATATGGCCGTCTTTGTCTTCCATATCTTTGGCTAGGTCTGCCATGGCCGCTAGGTTGCCTTGCTCAGCCTCACGCAGTAAGTTTGCCAGCTTTGCAGGGGTAAGCCCTTGGGTTGGATGATCTGCATACTCTTTCATTAGCGATGCAACGCGGCTGTTATTGTCGGTTTGTTTCTCGTCTAGGGTCTCGAGTGTGAGCGGGTCGCCGTTAATATCTACTAGCATGGTTTAACTCGTATAAGTTGTTTTAAGGTGATCACATACACATCGAGCTTTAATGCATAGTCGATGGCTGCGGTTTTATTTGGGGCGCTAAAATCAAGCGTAATTTCTTGGGCTGCAAATAGCTCTTGGCAAAGTATGCGCCAGCGCATTACCAACACCCCGCGCCTTGGTAGTCGGCCAGTTCGTCATAGTCAAAGTCGCCTTCAGCATGCTTATCTGGCAGTGGGGTAAACTCAATCGCGCTGCCTTGCATCCAAGCAGCACGTACAGCCATTGCAAGGCCCACAGCAAAATCACCATGACGCTGGCGGCCATCAGTGCCTTTGCTGCTACCTTTATCTATTTTTGGGGTGCCGTTACGCACGGTGATCATTTGTAAGTCATCAAGAATGTCTTGGTGCTTTGGTATGGCAATGTTTCTATCTTCAAACTCGGCTTTAAGCTTGGGCATCCACTCCCTATACCATGGGTCGTTAAGCATGACTTGCTCAACCATGTCAGTACCAAAATGTAATGCGGCGGCTTCGGCTAGATAGCCACCGTTACCTGTTGCATCAAACGCCAGCCCTTGTAAGCGGGGTAATCGTTTAGTTACGTACAGCATCACATAACGCTGCATATCGTAAGTAAGGTTTGTAAGCTCGATTAAAAACGGTACGCGCTTGGATAAATCGCGGGCTATTTCAAGGGGCACAAATACGGTTAAATCGCCACGGCGGGCAAAGTCTTCTCCAAAGCTATGGTTCAGATCAGGATTTAACGTGGTTAAAAACAGATCCAATTGCTCTGTACAAAATGCCTCAATCTCAGCTTTTTGGGCGTCTTCAGTCCATGACATAAAATCAGCAGGCGCTTCATAGGTCACAATGGGAATGCCTTTAACCATTGCCATTTCAATTAATGCGCGGGGTATGTAGTTGCCACCGCCTTTTTTAGGCTCACAAAAATACTCTTCCCGGGCATCGTCTTCGCTGGCGGTATCTTTAAGTAAATCAGCAATCCATTGTTGCTGTAATTGTTGTGACCAGGGTTTCTTTTTGATTTGGCAAATACGTTGATACAAGCCTTCACGACAAGCGTCTTCAATGGTGATGGTGTGAACTGAGTAGCGTTTTTTACCTGCGCGGCTGTCTTTTATTAGTTCGTTAAATAAATTATCTACCCCGTTATGGGTCGAAATTAAACGTACCTTTGAGCCCCACATAGTTAGTGCAAGTGCGGCTTTAAGTACTTCGGCTAAGCGATCATGAAAGGCCGCTTCATCTATGGTTACGTTGCCCTGCATACCCCGTAAATTAGACGGGTTAGAGCTGAGCGCTTGAATTTTAAAGCCTGAACTAAAGTAAATAACAAAGGTTAGAATCTCTTTGTCTTCATTCTTTATGACTTCTTCACACACTTGTGAGGCGGCTTTATTAAATGCTTTTGCCCACATGGCGGCGGCATCAATAAACTCGCGGGCCATTTCTTTATTTGAGCCAACATAAAAATGATTGCAGCCATTGGCACTGCGTGCAGCTGCGGCGCATAACACAGCATCGGCAGCCTCAGCCCAGGTTAAACCAGTACGGCGGCTTTTCTCGGCAATTTTTAAAACGGAGTCGTCAGCAATCCAGCGTTTTTGATACCCGAGTAATACTTCGTCAGCGTTAAACTGGCTTATTTCAGCATTCATTTGCTCGGCTGTATTAGCGGCTTTCATGTTAAGCAATCCCTAATATGGACTTTTTGATTTGTGCAACGGTGTCGGCTGTCATGCCTGCTTGCGTTGCAACGTGCTCAGCTGTGGTGGCGGCTTCTTCTGCAAAGGCTTTACGAATATCTTGCTCGCGCTGGTGTGCTTTCATAGCGGTGGATTCTAAGCGTTGGCAGGCAAGCATCACTTCTTTAAGTAAGCCTACATCAACGGCAGCATCGTCATCAGGGTTGGTCATTTGCTGCATTGTGGCTTTAAATAATAAAGAACGGGCCATCTCAAGTATTAACTTAGTGGTGTCGCCTGTGGGCTTATCGCCCAATTGCGCGGTGAGTGCTTTGGTTGATTCGCGTAAGTCTCTTAGGCGCTGGCCGATGGCTTCTGTTTTTTGTGCATGGCGGCTTAGGCCACTGCGGCTTATTGTGGCTTCTTCATCTAAGCCCGCATTGAGTATTAAGGTGTTTACTTCGTCGAGTATTTGCCCTTGGCTAAAACGCTTATCGCGGAGCATTTCATCTAGGTGCTTTTTAATATCTTCAGGGAGTAAGTCAACTTTGCTGGGTTTGGTTCTACGCGCTTGCTCAGTCATATTACCCCCGAGGGCTTGGGCGTTTAATGCCTGGAACAACAATTGTGCCTTCAGCCACATCAATACCACTGGGCGTAATAGTGCTTACCCATGTGGAGCTTTGGCCTATTTTTTCAATCGTTACGTAGCCGTTACGTTCAAGCCAGTTGAGGTGAGTGTGTAGTTCATCGCGGCCACATTTGAGCGAGTACGATTTTAAAATATCGCAAATAATACTGTCGTTTAAATCGTAGCCTGGTTGCTCGTTCAACGCCCGCAAAATGCACAGGCGCGAATGTTCAGCAATAATTTGGTTAATCGCCATTGCGGGTTCCTCTTAGTTCGTTTTCCATTAATAGATCGGTTAAGCGTTTAATGTCGGTAAGTTGTGGGTTTAGCCCATCGATTTTGCCGCTGACTTCAATCAAGCGTTTATCTAGTTCGTGTAGGTCGTCGGCGTTGGGCAAGTCTTCAATGGTTTTCTCTACCGCGCTTAAACGGCTTTCTAACGCTTTAGATACATCGTCGTGGGCTTTTTTAGTGACAAAGGTACTGCGCAGCCAAGCCAACGCAGCGCCCCCAACGATGGCAACACCAACGGTTAAAAAGGCTTTGTACCACTCTAAAATAAAGTCCATGCTAAGCCCTGTAATGCTGTTGTTGTATTTCAATGAGTGATTGGCACTCCACACAGGTGCTACAGTTTTTAACCGCGTCACGGCGCTGTTTTGGTATGTCTATGCCACATTCTTGGCAGTGCATAAACGCTGCTCCGGGTTTGTTTGCTTGTTCGTGGTGCAGTGATAGCGCGGCATCTAACAGGTGCAGCTCAGTTTTTTGCGCATCGTCTAATTTACTCAACGTGGTTTCCTTACTTTTTCTATAACGTTATTTAAAGCGTGTTTAACGCCCGGTGCGGCTTTCTCAACGGTGCGGCCAATCACGTAACCGCCAATACCTAATTGCAGTAAGTCCCATGCTTGCTCAGATAAGCGAAACGCCAGCACGCCAAAGGAATCAAGGCATATCAAAATCAAAAAAGTCAGCATGGTAATAGGCCGCCAATTACGTTGTAGCCAGCTTTCGCCGTTTGCCTCAGCGGTAATGATTTGTGATTGGGCGGCGAGCACTTGGCCTTGTAGCTCAACGACTTTACCCTCAAGCTCAAGCACCTTACTGTGTGCGGTGTTCTCAATGCGCTTGAGTTCGTTGGTAACAATTTGGCGCTCTTCGTCACTCGTAAATAGATCATCAACCAGCTTGGTAACTGGGGCGACTAAGTTAAACCAATTAGCCATGCTGGCCTCCAAAGCGTTTATGCAGCTGTTGACGGGCATGTTGGTAATCACGGTTGCCGTTAACTCTAAGCTCAATGTCTATCGCGCTGACAGAGCGCCAGCCTTTGTTAAAGTGGCTTTGCATGGTGCCGCAATGGCTATGCAAGGGGATATTGTTAGAGTTAAAAGGCAGGCCGTGCATCCGTGCATCAACCTCCAATTTTATGCGCTGCTCTTTGCCTTTTTTTAATGACCAATCCCAGTTTTTACCCATGTTGCCCCCAAAGCTCAGCAAAGGCGTATTCGCTTATATGGGCTAGGCGGTTAAACCAGCCTTCAAGGTTGGGCTTTTGGCTGGCATCATTGCTACAAATACGGGCGTACTTACGGCCACGGTTTACGCTAAGTCGGGCAACTAAACTTTGTGGGGCGCAACTGCTTACAGCCTTTAAGGTGTTAGGGCCAATGCGGCCATCGGCTTTTGCACCGCTGGCACGTTGCAGTACTTGGCTCATGGCAAAGCTGCCATGGTTAATAGCGCCGTCTAAAGTGAGTAAATCAACGCCGTCATCAAGCTGCTCGCAGTACATAGCACGCCAGTAATCGCGGTGGTAAAGCCGCATAGCGTGGGCAATGGTAAGGTTTTTTATATCTATAGTGGGGTATGCGCGTTGGCTAATACCGTATTTGGTTAAGCCACCACGATCACTTGCTACGTCATTTAAGCCGCCATCAGTACGTAGGCCACCTTCTAAATAAAGAATGGGTAATATGCAATGTGCAAACTTGAGCGAGTACGGCGCAAGTGCGGCTTGTACTTCTGGGCGCTGATTAAAACAGCTTAAATTGGGTAATGGGGTTAGGGTTAAACGCACTTGGCACTCCTGCAATCCCGTTAAGGTTTGCGCCAGAGTGCCAAGTTTTAGGGGGAGTGAATTTTAAACTGGATTAAAAATTAGCTCGATTAGTCTTACAGTTATATTAGGTAGACTTTGTATAGCAAACAACTCTTTTCCGAAGGAGAAATTGCTTATTAAAAACTCCAGCTCATGCTCAAAGTCGCTTTCACCGTGAAGTAGAAATTTTATACCCTCCGTCTTCAAAACAAGAATATCAAAAAAGGCGTTTTTATCTGAGTCATGCTCAGTATTTTTTATTGCATGGTACATCGCAATATCAGGGTCTAGTGTTGTAGAGATAAACTTATCACTACCGTTTCCACCACGAAATAAAACTTGTCCTATGGACAAAATATGACCATATTGATTTATCTCGTTTTGTATTTTAATTACTTGATTACTAGTTAATCTTTCGTAGTTTTTTAGATAGTCTCTTGTACAGGGGAGTTCAAGCTTTGTAGCGTTTTGAAATAAATTTTTGTAATCTTGATTTGTAGTAATTGAATCAATTAAATCTACATTATTTTTTATTCTTCCTTGAGATAGGTAACGAGCTTCCCATATTGCTTGTGCAGATTTGTCTGCGGTATCTTTATTTAAAAATTGACCATGGAATACATGGTCAAATGTGTACGTCTGCATACTTATAATTCTAATTTTGCATATTCAATATTAGCTTTTTTAAGGTAGTTTTGTGCATATTCACAATTTATTATGAAATCTTCCTGCGTTAAATCGTTTGTTTTATTACAAAATGCAATACAATTATTCAAAGCGCGTTCCGTATATTGTTTGTTGAATACATGGTCAGCACACTTTTGGTCAAACTTTGTCCATACTTCTTCATATCCACTTTCAAGTTTGTCTTTTAATCCATTGGCCATCGCTATAGTTAATGCAGGTTCATAATCCCCTTCAATTAATTTATTAATCATGTGGTCACCAAAAAATTGAGTCATAAATATTTCCTTTTTATCTATATGTTTATGTTGTGTAATAAAGTATCACTTTTATCTGTTGAGTTATCTAAATCAGCTTTTTCACTAAATCCAACCCCCATTTTAACTACTTTAATCCACGTGTAATACTCCGTATTACGAAGTACTTTTCTTTCAGATTGAGCAATTAAAACAACATTATTACGATTTAATGACATACTAAAATGCCCGTTTTTATCAGTAGTAGTCCTTGCTAAGGCTGACAAGTTGAGCTTGTCAAATAGTAGGATGTTAAGTGAGCATTGATCAAAACTTTGCTTCGCTTTTTTATATTCTTCTCGATAACTAGGACCTTGCTTAAGTACTTTTATAGCAAGTTTATCTATTTCATTTTTGGTAGGAACCGCACTGCAATTTATGGCTGAATAATGTTTAACGTCAGCTAAGTGTTGTTTAAAGTCATCGTAATCGTATGCCTTAATTTCCACCATGGGCATAGCAATGGTTGCTTTACCATTGGTAAGAACGTAAACATCACCTGTTATTTTCGTTGGGATAAAAAAGTAAAAGGCCATTGCGATGCACAACACCGCGAGTAATAATTTTTTCATTTAAAAATCCTTTTTAATGCTATTTATAAAGCAGTATTATAAATCTTTCCCCATCCACACAACTCTGCCAACTATGTGTAGTTGATCTAAGCTTTCTTGTGGTACGAGTTGAGCCTCGTAGGCTGGGTTGTCTGACAGTATTTTAATACCGCCTGTAAATTGCCTTTGTAGGCGTTTTACCAGTAGATGGCTGTCTAAGTCTATTACATAAATACCATCTACAAAGTTATCTAATGGTGATGTATCAACCACTAGCGACTCGCCGCTAATAATGGTTGGGTGCATGCTGTCACCCTTGGCCGTTATAACCACCAAATTACTCTTATTTAAGTTGCGTTTAGATAACCATTGGCAATCAAACACCATGCTCTTATCAGTATATTCTTCACTGATCACCATTGCGCCATGGCCAGCGGATGCTTCTACATCGACAACCGGCACAAAAAATAAATTTGGCGGTAAAAAATTAGCCTCTTTTTTACTTAAATGTTGTACTGGTGTGCGTTCTTCTTCAATGGAGGTATCTTTTTTTGTACTCTCAGTGCGGACACCTGTAACAACGTACGATATATCGAACCCTAGTTTTGCAAACTCAGCCAATTTATCCGAGGGTATTGAGCTGCCTGACTCCCAGCGAATGATAGTGCCTTTATTCACGCCTACAGGTTCTAGTAAATCCTTTTGAAGTATTCCCAACCTTTCTCTTTCCAATTTTAAAAAGTTCAAAATATAGCACCTAAAGTGTTGACAGGTTCGATATTTAAAACCTATACTTTGCTTGAATCTTAACTAAACCCTTTTATGTTCCGTTCGCCAAAACTACATAAAAGGATTAATTACAAAAAGGTAATGTACTATGAAAGCACAAGAAATAAAACAAGCTATTAAGCTCAAAGGTTACACCTTGTCTATGCTTGCTGATGCTCTGGACGTAAATCTTGCCACTGTATCGGGTGTGGTTTGTGGCCATACTCAATCTCGCCGCGTTGCTGATGCCATTTCTAAACTCATTGATAAACCCGTTAAAGAAATTTTCCCTAATGTTGAATCGTATTCTCGCCCTAAGTTTTTAAAGGGGGCGTTACGCCAGCAAGGCGTTGAAGAGCTTAAACAGTTATTAGCCTCTTGAGTGTTAATTATTGCTGGGCTTAATAGCCAGCGCATAACTAATTCAGTAACGGATAAAACGGGAGTATGACAATGAACACGCTGTTTATTTTCATGACAACGCCACACAATCAAAGCCAGCACTGGGCACTTACAAGCAGCCAAGGTTTGCACCGTGGCAATGCGCTTAATGTGAGTTTGGTTACACAAGTTAAGCAGCAGCTTACGCAATTGATAGGCGGTTACACGCGCTCTGGGCTTAATGATGGGCAAGCTGTTAATACCAAGCCAGTAAAGCAGGTTGCTAAATTGGCTTTGGTTAAAGTGAGCAATTTGAGTATTCATAATTTAAGCCTTAGTGATTTGGTTGCTAAAAGCTTAGTGAAATTAACCTGTGCATTGGAAGTTCCAAAAAGTGTTTATTTTTGGAATGCGCAAATTGCATTAGGGGGCCGCTATGAATAAACGTACTGCGGTTAAGCCACGTCGTCGTGCTTGGTCACGGATAGTGCCACGCAGCTTGAATGAATCTTTACAGCTTTGTAAGGAGCATGCACAACAAGCTAAACAAATGTCAGTGCCGCGTATTGCTGATCGCTGTGGTATGAGTACCGATATGCTTTATAAGCGTTTAGGTAGCGGCGATATGCCAGCTAGTTTACTTATTCCGTTTATGGCTGCGACTGGCCGCGTATACCCACTGATGTATATGGCCCATAGCCTAGACAAATTAATTATTGATATGCCTAAAGGTAAAAAGCCAAGCCAGGCCTCTCTTACCCATCTTAATCAATTTGCTAATCAAGTTATTGGTTTGATCATGCAGTTAGAAGAAGGTAATGGCAACTGCGAATATGTGGCCGATCAAATAGTGCTGCTGATGCAGGATTTAGCCTACCAAAAATTAGAGGTTGAAAAGCTCGACGAACCTCAAACCAGCTTTGATTTAGCCCCCGACGACGAAGACGAACTAAGCCAACATTAAGGATGACAACCATGCAACTCAAAGACCTAGATCTATCTGATTTTCAACAAAACGATGAAAAGTTACCCAAAATCGCGTGTGCGTGCTGCCGTAAAGGTGAGCAATCTTCTAAACCTATGGCCCCAAGTGAGTGGCTATATGCGGCTAATTTTGTTGGCTGGCGCAAGGTGATTACTGGTGGCACAACGCTCTCGCCAGTGTGCCCGCACTGTGTTGATGAAATGGACGCTGTTGCTGAGGCGCAAACAGCATGAGCGAAAAGTATTTAAGCGCTCAGGTGCAGCGCGTTTTAAAAACAATTGAGCTGATGGCTGGCCATGAAATAGATGGTGTAGAGCCTGGCAAGTTAGCCCAAGCATTAAATACGAGCGGCGCAGACATTACCCGCATTCTAACTAATTTAGAGCATGGCGGATTTGCTGAGCGCTTACCCAGTAATGCTAAACGTTGGCGCTTGCATAAAAGCTTAGTGCAGATAAGCAATACCGTTGAGAACAACTTTAGAACGGCGCTGCGTCAGCTGCAAACTGAAGCCAATAACTATAACGTGTTGAGGTAGAACACCATGGCAGAAAATGAATTAGTTGATATTACCCCTGCGCAAGAAAAAGCGATTGTGCAAGGCAAAGACATTTTAGCATCTAAGCAAGATGTGCTGCTAAAGCTTGGTCAAGCCCAGGCATTTAACTTTGCTGCAAAATTACTGACGGTCAGTGAATTAAAGATCCTTAATGAAATAAAGGAATCTAAGGCGTACAAGGGGTTAACGTACACCGACCCTGATGGAAAGTTACTGACGGTCAGTAATTGGGGGGAGTGCTGTAAATCGATTTTAGGTAGTAGCCAACAGCATGTAGATGAAAAATTGAATAACCTTCACCGATTTGGAGAAGAGTTTTTTGAACAAGCCCAGCAAATGAAACTGGGCTACCGTGATTTGCGTGCTTTGCGCCAACTTTCAAATGATGAACAGGCGCTTGTTATTGAGTCTGAAGCGGTTGAAGTGGGCGACAAAGAAGCGGTAAAAGATTTAATTGAAGAACTAAAAGCCAAGCATAAAAAAGAAACTGCCACACTTAAAGAAGAGCTGCACGCCAGTGATGCAATGCTAAGAGCAAACCGCGAGTTGTCGAGTAAAAACGCGGTAGAAATGCAAAACATTAAAGAGCAGCTACACCAGAAAAAGTTTAGCCCTAATAAATGGCAAAACGATGTTCGCGACTTTTTTACCAGCCTACACAAAGTGCATAACCAAATGCATGAATCGTTAAATCAAGTTATGAGCCTGCACGAGCAATTGCAATTTGTTGATATGGATGACCGTGCAAAAGATGCGTGCATTGCTGCGTTTTACGCTGACAACAAATTGCTTGTTGAACAGGTGGCTTTGAGCTGGAACACCATAGAAAACCATTGGGGACACTTTCAGGCGAGTGCTAAACCATCGGGCGAGTTTTTAGCTGAACTGGGTTTTGATAACGCGGGGGATCTATGAGCAGCTTAACCATTGAATACTGGGGCGAGCAATTGAAAAGCGCAGGCCACGGTAAAAAAAGCCAAATACGTGAGCAAGCGTGTAATGCATTAGGTTTAAGTAAAGATGCGTTTTACCGAGCCCTTAAAAAAGCGGGGTTTAGTTCTGGTAAGCAGCGCCGTAGTGATGCGGGAACAACGGCACTTACAGACGACACTGTGAACATGTTGGTGGCTATTTTAAATCAAGGTGTACGTGAAAATGGTAAGCGCGTTATGAACGTAACCACTGCACGTAGCATGCTAATTGCCAATGGTTATGAATGTTTAAGCCATAGCCAGATATGCCGTGTACTTGCTCAGCGTAATGCGTCAGTAAATGATTTAGACCGTGCCACGCCGCATGTGCAATTACGTAGCCTTGGGCCTAATCATGTTCATCAAACTGATCCTAGTTATTGCTTGCTGTATTACCCACCGGGTAAGCCAGGTAAACGTCAAACTTTTATGAATGATGCGGACTTTTACGCCAATAAACCTGACAACCTTGAGAAGGTTAAAAACTTTAGGGTATGGCGTTATGTGTTGGTTGATCACTATAGCGGCGCTATACGCTTATTTTACTTTGAAGCAGCAGGCGAAACCCAAGCGAATATGTTTGAGTTTTTAATGTGGTGTTGGCAACAGCACGACGGCAGCCCGATCCATGGTGTGCCACAAGTGTTGATGTGGGATAAAGGCAGCGCGAATGGTGCCAAAGCAATTAAGAATGTTTTAAAGGCGCTGAACGTTGAAAATATCCCTCATGAAGCTGGCAACCCGCGTGCAAAAGGTGCTGTTGAAAAAGCCAATGACATTGTAGAAACACAGTTTGAAAGCCGTATTTTGTTTGAGCCTGTCGATAGTGTGGCTGAATTAAATGCCGCTGCATGGGCATGGCAAGAGGCATTTAACGCCAATGTTGTACCAGGCATGAATTGCCGCCATCACCGCCATAAACAGCCACGCCTTGATGTATGGAAACATATTTATAAAGCAGAGAATCGCCATTTTTTACGGGCATTACCTGATTTACAAATATGCCGTTTATTACTCACTAAACAAGATGAAACCCGCAAGGTTGCGGGAGATTTAACGATTAGTTATCGCCACCCTGTAGCGAAGAAAAGCATTGAATATGATTTAAGTGATTTAGCCAATGTTCGCAACGGTATGAAAGTAACGGTTGGCCCTGTGATTGTGAATGATAGCCATGCCATTTTAGTGGGTGTTAGCAATGAATTTAATGAGGCTATTTATCATCAAGTAGAACCTGTGATCACTGATGAAAGTGGTTTTAGGTTAGATGCCCCAGTGATAGGCGAAAAGATAGCACGTCATAGTGATACCGCAGCTCAAGCCAGTGGTAAAGCCGCAGACAAATTGGCGTTTGGTGAAGATGCCACCGAAAGCGAAATTAAGCGCGCTAAGAAAACTAAAGCTGCCCCTTTTAATGGTGCTTTAAACGCACACAGTCATTTAAAAGATATTAAACATGAAACCCACCTAGCGCCTCAAGGAGAAGTGATCACGCCTGATTCTGCGATCACGGCGCAAGTAACTGATGCCGCTAAACGTAAGGGGAATGTTTTAGAAAGTTTGGATTTACGTATTTTGCTGGCTAATCGCCTGGGCCGGAACTTACGACCTATGGAGTTAGATTATATAGCTGGTTTAGGTGATGTTGTTGACACTCAAGTGAATGACATTGTGGAGGAACTGCACCGGGGTGTAAGCCATGCGCCAGTGCTAAAAATTGCGAGGTAATAAGTGGCGAAAATAACAAAGCTTAGCCAGGTGTTTGAGCAGCTCGGAGTTAAGCAAGCACAAGTAGTAAAAGCGCTGAGACATAAAGGCATAACCTTTAGTACAGCAAGTTTAAGCCGTGTTAAGCGGCAAGGCGAATGGCCTAAAACCTGTGATAAGGCGGCTATTCAAACACACATAGAGGCGTATTTACACGACCAGGGCGCAAGCTCAAAGCAGCTAAATAAGTTGTGGGGTTGGTGTGAGCAGCAAGCGCCCATTATTGATAAACCTGACTATGAAGACCCGGAGCCTGAAATGTTAAGTATGCATGCAAAACGCTTTTTTAAATTACGCCATGACCCATTTGAAAATGAGATCACCTGTGAAGACGATGTGTTTTTAGTTGATAACCACCGTTTGATTTTAGAAGAAATGCTAAGCGCTGCGAGTGCAGGAAGTATGACGGCGCTTATTGGTGAATGTGGCAGTGGTAAAACCATTATTCGCCGTGCTTTTACGCATCGCGTTCAACAAGAAAACCCCGAGGTTATTTTAATACAACCTGCACGTTTAGATCGTCGCAAGATCACAGCGGAGTCTATTAGTAGTGCAATTTGTAGAGCATTACAGATCAAGCACCGCCCAAGTGCTGAGGAACGCGATGCAGCTGTTGAAGAGGCACTCATTGAAAGTGCTAATAATGGCCATTTGCACCTGATGATTATTGATGAAGCACATGATTTAAGCGCTGATGTGATCAAACTACTAAAGCGTATTTGGGAGCTAACCCATGGCTTTAGGCGTGTGATGGGGATTGTATTAATTGGCCAAACGGAGCTTAGCAAAAAGTTAGGCGGGCA
Organism: Pseudoalteromonas sp. S1727; assembly: GCF_005886375.1. Lineage (NCBI taxonomy): Bacteria > Pseudomonadati > Pseudomonadota > Gammaproteobacteria > Alteromonadales > Pseudoalteromonadaceae > Pseudoalteromonas > Pseudoalteromonas sp. S1727. The sequence goes on along the minus strand of NZ_PNDT01000115.1, from coordinate 3,223 downwards.
AAATGTGCGTGAGTTTACCTGGCGTTGTAATCAAATAAAAATGCAGCCGCTTGGTTTGCATGTTCCTGCTTATATTCGCCATAAATTTAAACGTATTGGTGTGAACGCGGATGACATTTTTACAGAGGATGCAATGGGCGCTATTCGCGGTAAGTGCTACGGAAAGATTAAGCACGGGATGGCGTTTGATGATGAAGATATGGATCGGTCTTTTCCGCTTCATATTAATACATGGGTTAATAAAGTGATGAATGTGGCGGCCAATATTGGTGAGCAGAAAATCACAGAAAAAATGGTTCATAAGGTGTGAGCATGGAACAAGTACAAATTCAATTAACGGGCATGGCTCAGGTAAAAGTGAGTAAGACCTTAACGGTTTCTAAGGCACAGGCCCAAGTGATATTAGCTGACGATGGCGCTATGCAAACCTTATTAGCTAAGGCAGTTAATGCGCCAGTTATAAACTGGGATCACATATTTGGTCAACGTGAAGTGGTGGCAATTAATCAAGCTGGCGGCATGCAGTGCTTAACGGTTGGCTGTGGCTGGGTTGGTGAAACGTTCAATATGGCTTTAGGGGTTGGCGAAAGGCTATGCCCTAAGTGCAAGGGCAATAGTTTTCATCAAGTGCAAGCGGTGGTTGAACGCCATGGATAAGCGCATTTTAAATAAAATTAAGCAGTGTTTAGCCTTGGCTAAAAGTGCAACCAATGAACATGAGGCGGCCGCAGCAATGCGGGCGGCTCAGGGGTTAATGCGTAAATATCAGGTGACTGATGCTGATATTGGGTTGAGCTGTGTGAGTGAGCATGACCACCCAATAGAGGGAACGCGGATTGTTAGTTACCACGCTTTGTTACTTGTGCTGATTGAACATGCGTTTGGTGTTAAGGCTGTTATGAAGCGTGGTTTGTTCACGCCAACTTGCGCCACCTTTATAGGAATAACACCACAGCCTGAATTAGCGGCCTATTGCTATGAGGTGCTTTGGGTGAAGTTAAAGCTTGATAGAAGTACTTATGTTAAATCGCAGCCAAAGCAATGTAAGCGTGCAACGAAAGTGGCGCGAGGCGATAGATATGCAGAGGGTTGGGTTAATGGGGTTTATCACGTTGTTGAAGAGTTTGCTTTGACTGAAAAACAAAGCGGATTTGTTGATGCATATATTGCTAAACATTACCCCAGTTTAACCAGTACTAAGCCAATGACGCGCGGGAAAAAGGCAAATACCAAAGATGCTAAAAGTGAGGGTTATGCACGCGGTACGAGCCAATCAATTCATCGCCCTGTGAACGGGCAATCACAACAAAAACGTTTAAGTAGAGGTTGATCATGGAACAAGAATTTTTAGTAAATGCACGTGGCTTTAAAGTGCCAATGGATAAAGTTTCAGATAACGATAAAGCACAGCATACGCTTGTGGGTGATTTGTTGCAGGAGGCTAAGCAGTTAAGCGCGGCGCATGATGATTTTAAGCGCCGTTGTTTTACGCGCGTTAACGACTTTGTAGCCGAAATGGCTAAGAGTTATAACGTTGAAATTGGCGGTAAGAAAGGAAACGTGACTTTATCGTCTTATGATAATCGTAAGTGTGTAAAGCTTGGCGTTGCGGATGATATGAGCTTTGGGCCTGAGATCATTGTGGCTAAAGAGTTGATTGATGGTGTTGTGAATGAGCAGCTTGATTTGCTGGGCGATGAAGCAAAGCTTTTAAAGGCGATAGTTCAAGATACCTTTGCGACTGATAGCGATGGTAAATACAGCAAAGCTAAGATCATGAACCTGCGCAGTAAGCACCGTTTTAGCCATGATTCAGATGAATGGGCTGATGCAATGAAAGCATTGGATGATGCCATTATTTTTAGCTCAACAAAAACCTATGTACGTTTTTATGAGCGTAATGATTTGGGCGCATGGGTGCAAATTCCTTTAGTTAGTAAGTCACTTTAGGGGGCGTAATGCGATTATCTAAGTCTCGTTACATTCAATTGATACATATTGCTAAAACTCAGCTAGCGTGGGATGACGAGTTATACCGTTCAATCTTAATGACGCTGACGAGCAAAAGCAGCTGTAAAGAAATGACTGTTCCAGAATTAGATCGCGTACTTGAACACATGAAATCTAAAGGTTTTAAGCCTGTATCTAAAAAGCGAGGTAAGGGCCGTAATAGCCCTATCTCGCGCGATAGAGCGCCAGGTGAAAAAACACCTTTAGATAAACTGCGTCAGACCTGGATTGAAATGGCGCATGGTGGTTATTTACGTGATGGCTCAGAGCAGGCACTTTTAACCTGGAGCAAAAACCAAGCTAAGCGCTTTAACCGTGGCGTAGCTGTTGAACGTTTAGAGTGGCTTGATGATAGTGTACTTATACTATTAATAGAGCAGCTTAAAAAATGGTATCAGCGTTTGGTTAAACAAGAGGAGTTAGCTAATGGCTGAGAACAGCGCAACTCAACGAGCAGACGGCATGCTTTTAACTATATTAGAGTTAGTATCTGAAGGCACTAAACCCTCAATTGGGGAGCAAGCTGCTTTTGATTTAGCTGTTAATGTAGTGGATACGATTAGACACACTTTTGGTGGTGAGCTGGTATATGTATGTAAAGGCCGAACGCTTGATTCTATTATTTTAAGCAACCAAATTTGGAATGACTTTAGAGGTAATAATCATCATGAGTTATCTAAAAAGTATGATTGCTCAATTCAATGGATATATGAAGTTGTGCGAACAATGGTAAAACTCAAACGCGCTGAAGTTCAAGGCGACTTGTTTGACGATCAAAACGACACTTAATTTTCTTCAACAAAAAAGCGGCGCAAATTTTTAGGCCGCTTTTATCACTTTCACTATTTGAAACACCTTTTAATATACTGTCTCGGTTATTCCCGTATAATTTCAAATATTCCCAGACTTATCGCGCAAACACTGTTTAGTTATTGTAGGTTGGATCAATCTGAATCAGTTACCTGCTCTGCAGACACTTCATCAATTACCTTATACATTAAACCAGAATCACACCGTTGAGTATCAGGGTGACTACTAAACTTTGCAATAAAACTTTCACTGTTTTTACGATTAAGCCCCGAAGAGCCTTTTGATTTTGTTGTCTTTTTCCGTGCCACCTAAGCTCACTTATTTATACTATAAATAAGGTGATTTATCGCATAAGTAGAGCAATAAACGCAAGTGTTATAATAAGTTTCGAGTTTCGAGTTTC
>NZ_PNDT01000114.1:0-8336 GCF_005886375.1 Pseudoalteromonas sp. S1727 | reverse complement strand
CGCACCGTTCAAGCACAATTGGGCCATTCTGATGTCAAAACCACACAAATATATACGCATGTTTTGCAGCAGGGAGCGAACGGTGTTGTAAGCCCATTAAGCAAAATTTTCTAGTTCACATTACTATAAGGCGAAAAATGCGTTAGCGGAACGTCCGCTTTGTAGAATAAAACCAATAGCATTAAACGACTTGAACCATCTCTTGCTCGCTCAAAGTCGCCATTAGAGAATTTACTTCAACTTATTTTGGGGCAGAAGTGAGTTAGAGCCGACTATATATGGCACAAACCAGCCTAACCTTGTGCAATTAGACATATTTGATATTTACCTTTATTACCCTCCGGCTAGCCCTGTAGCAGTAGACACCCACATCGACCGCGTATCAAATCGTACCAAATTTGCGAAGGGTAAAAATGTAGTTGAGGTTAAACAAAAGCTTGAAAAAGTGCTCCCCAAAGTATTTAAAGTAGACGTGCATCACTGGCTTATTCTCCACGGGCGTATACCTGTGTGGCGCGTAAACCAAAATGCGGTAGCTGTATTATTGAAGACTTGTGTAAGTTTAAAAAAGACTGATTAGATAAATACCAAAATCTATCAATAGGACAGGCTCATTTTTCGATATCCTTTAACTAAGTTTGAATAAAATCTTTATATGCGAACAAATGTATTAGCAATTATTAGAACATTTTCAAACTATTAATTTCACAAGTGTCAATCCTTTAGTTATGCTGTTGAGCATCATGAAATTTTATTGCGGGAATTCCTATGCTACCTTTACTTCGTATCTTGTTGATTGAGCAAGACCCTACCACCTTACAAGAGCTTTCGACTAATCTGTCGAAAACGATCCCTAATTTTGAGCGCAATGATATTCATATCGATATTATTGAACGCCTCGAGCTCAAGCAAGCGCTGGAGTCTGTAGAGGAAGATGGTGATATTCAAGCTGTGGTACTCAGTTGGGATCTAAGTAACAAAGTTGGTGAACGCACGTATAGTCGCTTTATTGAGCAATTAAAGGGGATCCGTCTTGAGTTGCCGGTTTATGTTATCGGTGACGACACCAAAGGCCTAGAAATAGTCAACGAGTCTGAGGAGATTGAGTCATTCTTTTTTAAAGATGAAGTGATTTCTGACCCAGAAGCGATTTTAGGTTATATGATCAACGACTTTGATGACCGCTCAGAAACCCCGTTTTGGACTGCATATCGTCGTTATGTTGGCGAATCGAACGATTCATGGCATACACCAGGTCACAGCGGTGGCTCTAGTTTTAGAAACTCCCCTTATATTAAAGATTTTTATCAATTTTATGGCCGTAATGTATTTGTTGGCGACTTGTCGGTTTCGGTCGATTCGTTAGGCTCATTGTCAGATAGCACCAATACCATTGGCCGTGCGCAAGAGTCAGCAGCGGCGACGTTTGAAGTCAAGCATACTTATTTCGTGACTAACGGCTCATCAACTTCAAATAAAATCATCTTACAGACGCTGCTGCGCAAGGGTGATAAAGTGATCATCGACCGCAATTGCCATAAGTCTGTACATTATGGCATCTTGCAATCTGCCAGTTTCCCTATTTATTTATCGAGTATTTTAAACCCTAAATATGGCATCTTCGCGCCACCATCGTTGGCCGACATTAAACAAGCGATCGAGCAAAATACCGATGCGAAGCTGCTAGTTTTAACTGGCTGTACTTACGATGGCCTACTTAGCGACTTGAAACAAGTGGTAGAGTTTGCCCATCAACACGGTATTAAAGTGTTTATCGACGAAGCCTGGTTTGCTTACTCCCTTTTCCACCCCAGCCTACGCCATTATTCAGCCATTCATGCTGGCGCTGATTATGTCACGCATTCAGCGCATAAAGTGGTCTCAGCGTTCTCTCAGGCGTCTTATATTCATGTTAACGACCCTGATTTCGATGCCGATTTCTTTCGCGAAATTTACAGTATCTACGCCAGTACATCACCAAAGTATCAGCTTATCGCGTCTCTAGACGTGTGCCAAAAGCAGTTGGAGATGGAAGGCTATAAGCTACTCAATGCCTTGTTAAACCATGTAGCAGAGTTTAAACAACAAATGGCCTCGCTCAAGCATATTAAAGTACTTGGTAAGCAAGACTTTATGAACATATTTCCACACTTTAGTGGCGATAACATGGGCCACGATCCGCTTAAAATTCTCATCGACATCAGTGAATTACCTTATTCGTTAAAAGATATTCATAAATTCCTGCTCGATGAAATTGGCTTAGAAATAGAAAAATACACGCACAGCACCATTTTAGTTCTACTGACACTTGGCGGGACGCGTTCGAAGATCATTCGTCTGTATAACGCGCTTAAGAAACTCGATAGCGGTAAAGTGAAATTAGCAACATCAATGAGGCGCTCTCGCTTACCAGAGAATTTACCAGCCATAGATTTGGCTTGTATTCCAAGTGATGCGTTTTATGGCGAGCGTGAATCGGTGCCTATTAGCAAAAGCAACAACCGCATCTGTGCCGGTTTAGTGACGCCCTACCCTCCGGGCATTCCGCTGTTGGTTCCAGGCCAACATATCACTGAAGAACACATTGAGTATCTAAAAGAGTTAGCTGGACAAGGCTTGACGATTCAAGGCAGTTTTGATGGTGAGATCTATGTACTTAAGGGCAAGGTTAAAAAGTAAAGCGATTCAATAATGACAATAGCAGCAATGTCCATGGCATTGCTGCTAAGCGTGTAATTGCGCGAGTTATATTTAAAGGTTAGGTTACTAAAACGTTGAGGACTAAACAGGAAGTGCAGTAATGCAACTAAAAAATAAAAAAGCACTCACATTAATGCGCATTGCGGCACTAATTATCACCTTCTCAAGTATATACTTTTTTGCGCCTTGGAAATTTGCTTTATATTACTTATCCCCTTTACCTGCAACCGTTCAAGCGCAGACGATTGAAGCTATCGAGCAAGGGGTTGATGGCATTATTGTGTATGTTCATAAGCAAGGACAACAACCGGAGTATTTTGCGCAGGGTTGGCATAATCGAGAGCAAAAAATACCCGCTTACCCTAGTGCACTTTTTAAAATTGGCAGTATCCGAAAGTTATATGATGCAGCGGCTTTAACTAAGCTTACCGCCGCTGGACGTATTGATGTGGATAAAACACTGGCCGATTACATGCCGTCGTTAATTGGCCGTGTTGAAAATGCAGATAAGATAACATTGCGAATGATGGTAAAGCACAGAAGTGGCATACCCAATTACACAGATACTGATAACTTTGATTGGTCAATCGCCTATCCTGATCCGCTAGATCTGGTGCTAGACACCCCAGCTGACTTTAATCCTGATACAGATTACGGTTATTCCAACACTAATTACCTGCTACTGCGAAAAATAATGTCTACTGTGCTGGGTTATGATCATAACCAATTTATTAAAGATGAAATTTTAACGCCATTGGGCTTAAAAAATACCTTCGCATCTATATATGAAATAGATTTAGCATCATTGATGAGTGGCTATTACGTGGGCTATGAGAATGATTTTAAAACACTTGATCAAGGCTATGTGGCAACAGCACACGATGTGGGCGACTTTATTATTGCTTTAAACCAAGGCACTTTTTTCAACGAACAAGAGCAAGCTTTATATGCCTCACTTTATCAGTATGGGCACACCGGCTGGGTGCTAGGCTATTCAAGTATTGCTCGTTATCATAAAGATATCGACACCGTGGTGGTGCAATTTATAAATACTAACGGCAATGATACTGTGATGCTCACAGAAATAATTTATAATCGGATCATTGAAATTTTAACAGCACAGCTATAACTATAAAGCAGCTGCGTTATCGAAAATTTATGTGAATTTAAAAGCAAAATCAAGGGGATTTAAATGCGTTTACTACACACCATGTTACGAGTTGCAGATCTAGATAAATCAATTGCGTTTTACACGCAAGTACTGGGCATGAAAGAGCTACGCCGCGCGGACAACGAAGAATACCGTTACACACTCGCCTTTGTAGGCTACGGCGATGAAAAAGACAGCACGGTATTAGAGCTGACTTACAACTGGGATACCAACAGCTACGATTTAGGCAATGCTTATGGTCATATTGCTATTGAATTTGATGATATTTATAAAGCCTGTGCAGATATCAAAGCCGCAGGCGGTAATGTAAGCCGTGAACCAGGGCCTGTAAAAGGCGGCACTACTGAGATTGCGTTTGTAAAAGATCCCGATGGCTATGCAATTGAACTGATCCAGAAAAAAGATAATAACAACTTCTAATATTTTCACTAAAGGTGTTACATAAAAAAAGAGCAGTTTTCACTGCTCTTTTTTTATACTAATAACAATTTATTTAGTAGTTAGCATTATGCCTCATCACCTTTAGGTGAAATCACTTTATAAAGGATCGCACCAAGAGCCGCACCCACAATAGGCGCAACCCAGAATAACCAAAGCTGCGAAACTGCCCAGTCACCTACAAATAAAGCAACACCTGTACTACGAGCAGGGTTTACCGATGTATTTGTAACAGGAATTGAGATCAGGTGGATCAAGGTTAAACATAAGCCTATCGCGATAGGCGCAAAACCTGCTGGGGCACGTTTATCAGTGGCACCTAAAATAACGAGAATAAACATCATGGTCATCACAACTTCACAAACCAGTGCTGCGATTAAACTATAACCACCTGGTGAATGTTCACCATAACCATTTGAAGCAAATCCAGCGCTTACATCAAAGCCGGCTTGACCGCTGGCAATTACAAATAACACGCCACCGGCAATTATACCGCCAATGACTTGCGCTGCAATATAACCTGGCAGTTGGCTTGCAGGAAAACGCCCGCCAACCCATAAACCGATAGAAACAGCAGGATTTAAATGACAACCTGAAATATGACCAATAGCATAGGCCATGGTTAATACAGTTAAACCAAAAGCGAGTGACACGCCGAGTAAGCCAATTCCTACATCAGGAAAGCCAGCAGCTAATACAGCACTACCGCAACCACCCAACACTAACCAAAAAGTTCCTATACATTCCGCTATATACTTTTTCATACTATTCCTTGATATTTATATTGATAGTTAAGTTATATTGATAGCTAACCTATTTTTTTATAACACCTAATTTACATTTTGTCACTTGTAAACCAGCCTCATTATTACGAACCAGTTATAAATAAAAAAACGACCTTATCGGTCGTTTTTATAAATTTAAAGGCTGGTTAAAGAGTTAAAGTTTATAATCAACTACTTTCATACCTAACTTTTCAAGCTCGGGTTTAAGTGATTTTGCATCACCTACTACTACATATACCATGTCTTTGGTATTGAGGTGCTTTGCAGCCAAGGCGTTAATTTCTTCTTTACTGATTGTACTGACTATTTTATTGCGTTCTTTGACAAAACTAGGCTGTAAATCATGTTCAAGAATTTGCGCTAAAAAGCTTAGCTTGGCATTTGGTGTTTCGTATTTTAACGCATCTTTTTGGTTAATTGCTTTGCGCATGAAGCTTAGTTCATCATCACTTATTCCATTTTGCGCATAGTTATTTAGCTCTTTGGTAAATTCAACAATAGACGCGGCGGTAGAATCCGCACGCACAGCTGCTGATGCGGTAAAGCCACCAGAAGTTGCATCTCCCCAAAAACTGGTTCGTGCTCCGTATGTGTAACCTTTGTCTTCACGCAGGTTTAAATTTATACGGCTGTTAAAGTTACCACCTAATGCGAAGTTCATTAAGTTTGCTTTAAAGAACTCACCAGTAATATCTTCAATCATATCGCGCTTACCGATACGGATTTCTGATTGCGGCGCATCTGGTTTATCTACAAGGTAGATGACATTACTTGCGACCTTTGGTTCTTCAAAATGAGCTGAAGACGCTGGCGCTTTACCTTCCCAGTTATCAAGGGTTGCGGCTACTTTTGCTTGTAGTGCTTGCTGTTCTAAATCAGACACTACAATAACTTCACTGCCTTGCGGTTTAAAGTTTGAGTTATAAAAACCTTTCACATCATCTAGGCTGATCGCTTCGATACTGGCAAGAGTTCCCCCATTTGGTAGTGCTGCAATACTATCGCCATACAATAATTGACTGTAAGCATTACTCGCCAAATACCCAGCATCTTTTAGAGCATGCTGGATATTTTGAATACTTTGTTGTTTATTACGGTTAAAGTCTTCTTCACTGAAAGCCGGGTTAAAGAGTTTTTCTTCAACCAATGCCAATGTCGCATCAAGGTTTTTAGTTAAACTTGATACAAAGATATTAGTATGTGTGCTGTTTGCAGAAATGCGAATAGTGCTGCCTAATTTTTCAAGCGCGCCACTCATTTGTTCTGTGGTGTAGTTTTGCGTTGATTCACTGAGCATCGCTGCGGTTGTAGCAGCTAACCCCACTTTTTCAGCTTGTTCACTGTATTGCCCACCAGGCACTTTGATTAATATGGACGTAGTAGGTGTTTCGATACTTTGGGTTCCAAGCACAGCAATACCGTTTGCTGTTGTTGTCTGCCACAATGTAGGTACTTCTACAGCAGGGTTAACACCCGCTGTAGGCTGTTTACTGCGGTCAAAAGTATCAACAGCTTTACGAGCAACTAAATCATCTGCACTGGTTGTTGAAGGGCCACCAAAGTCATGCGAAATGGGTGCGAAGTTATCTTCTGCCGCAATCAGCTGACGTTGGCCCTCAGGCACAACACTCATTATCACTGCCGCTTTGCCTTTCACATATTGATTAAATACACGCATCACATCTGCTTTCGTAACACTATTGTAGCGCGCAAGATCATCCTGAATAAAATTAGGGTTACCTGTAAAAGTTTCAAATGCAGCTAACTGAGAAACTTTCCCTGCTACACTTTGTAAGCCAAAAATAGCGCCTGACTCAATTTTAGCTTTGACTTTATCTAAGTCATCTTGTGTTACGCCACGTTGCTCAAACTCAGTAAACGAATCTCGAACAATTTTTTCAATGTCTGCTAGGGTTTTCCCTGAGGCAGGGTTCGGTAAGGCATAAATACTTAATGAGCACGCCAGCTCACGACACGGATGACTAACACCCGCTTGAACTGCAAGCTGTGTTTTAACCAAGTTTTTATAAAGTAATGAGTTATTACCACCACCAATGATCTCAGCGAGGATATCAAGTGGTGCTTCATCTGCAGCACGTGCATAAGTAGTTGGAAAATTCATACTTAGCAGAGGCAAATGAACTTTATCTTCCATTGAAATATAACGGTCAGCCTCAAGGGTCACTGCAACTTTTTCGGCATCAACAACTTCTGGCCCACGTGGGATGGGGGCAAAGTATTTACTTACTAATGGTAAGACATCTTCAGCGTTAATGTCGCCACCAATAGTGATCGTTGCATTGTTTGGACCATACCAGCGTAAAAAGAATGCTTTTAAATCATTTACATTTACGCGATTTAAATCATCCATAAACCCAATCACTGGCCAAGAGTATGGGTGACCATCTGGGTAAAGTGCCTGAGACACTCGCTCGTTTAAGCGGCCATATGGGCGGTTATCAACTCGCTGACCACGTTCATTTTTAACTGTTTCACGTTGTACTTCAAATTTCTCTTGGGTTACTGCATCGAGTAAAAAGCCCATACGGTCAGCTTCTAACCACAACATTTTTTCTAGTTGGTTTACCGGCACAGTTTCAAAGTAATTAGTGCGGTCTGAATTAGTAGTTCCATTGAGTGTTCCACCCGCTTCAGTAATAATTTTAAAGTGCTCTTCATCAGCAACATTTTCTGAGCCTTGAAACATCATGTGTTCAAAAAAGTGGGCAAAACCAGATTTACCTAGTTCTTCACGGGCAGATCCAACATGATATGTGACATCTACATGCACTAAAGGGTCTGAGTGGTCTTCATGCACAATAACGGTAAGGCCGTTATCTAATTGATATTTTTTATAGGGGATACTGATCTCAGCAGCATTCGCCGCAACTGATTCAATTAAAGTAATACCTGGATAAGCAGACTGTACCGCACTCGCTTTTTCGTTGGTATTATTTACTGAGCTATTACTACAAGCAGCTAAACCTGTTGTCAGTAGTACCGCAACGGCTATTTTTGTTAATTTCATTTTATCATCCATTTTTTAATAACCCATTGAGTTTATGGCTTTATTAAAAATGGAACAAGCGCAGCAAAATAAACAATTGCAGCAATTTGTAACTAAGTGTGAACGGTCAGCGGTCAGAAATTCTACATACTCATGTATGTTTGATATCAGTAAGATATGATATATGTTATTTAAATAATGATAGAAGAGACATCTTATATATATATTAATATTT
>NZ_PNDT01000113.1:0-2577 GCF_005886375.1 Pseudoalteromonas sp. S1727 | reverse complement strand
AGAAGTCAATCCAGCCACCTTTGGTGGGGTTGCAAATGATATTGAAACTGGTCAAGCCGTTGAAGTCACGGTAACCGATAGCCAAGGCGCGACGCTGACCTTTAATACCATGGTACGTAATGGCTACTTTATTATTGAAGATGGGGATTTATCCGGACTTGCGGATGGCGATCTCACTTTTACCGCCAATACGACTGATATTAACGGCAACCCAGCGACCGCAACCACCACAGTCGTGAAAAACACTGCACCGGTTGAAATCACCATTGATATCGACACTCTTCAGGACGATGTCATTAATGATGCGGAATCGCCACTGGTTGATATCACCGGCACCACAGTGAATGTGCAAGACGGTGCCGTTGTGACGGTTATTTTAACCGATGCCAATGGCACTACATTGCGCTTTACCACCACTGTAGCTAACAATACTTGGCGTTTAGATAATGTGGATACATCAACATTATTAGATGGCAGCATCACCGGCACAGCGACTGTCACCAATAGTGTGGGTAACTCAGGCTCAGCACAAGAGATTGTTGGCAAAGATGTGGTGGCGAACATCACAGTACAACTTAACGACGCCGACCAAGTAATTAATCAAACTGAGGCTAAGCTCAATAACTTCTCTGGCAGCGTCACCGATGTCGAAGACGGCCGAACAGTCACCCTCACGTTGACTGATAAAAATGGTGCAACCGTTACAGCAACAACCTTGATTGTTAACGGTCTATGGACGTTGGGAGATGTGGACTTATCATCCCTTGCTGATGGTGAGATCACGGCAAGCGTGGCAGTTTCTGACGTGGCTGAAAATCCAGCCAATAACAGCATCACCTTTACTAAAGACACCACAGCGACGATTTCGATTACAGTTGAAGACGCTGACCAAATTATCAATGCTGCAGAACAAAGTGCGGTGAGCGTATCAGGTGTGGCAATGGGCATAGAAGATGGCCAAACAGTCATTATTTCTGTCACCGATAGCCGCGGCACTACACGCACTAACGACTCAGTTACCTTAGTTGATGGAAAATGGTCGCTTAGTGACGTAGATATCAACGATCTCGCCGAAGGCGATTTAGTCGTCACCGTTACCAGCACTGATAGTGCTGGCAATGTGGCAACAAGCACGGTAACTGTGGTTAAAGATACCCAAGCCGCGCTAACTATAGATGTTGCTTCTGGTACTGATGATCTTCTCAACGCCCGTGAAATAAGTAACGTTTTGATCAGTGGCTCAGCTACCGGTATTGAAGAGGGTCAACGTTTAACAATAACCATCACTGACAGCGCCAACATACAACAAACATACCAAGCAACTGTCACTAACGGGCTTTGGTCGTTAGGCGAACTTGATTTATCTGACTTTGCTGAAGGCCCACTAGAGTTTGATGTAGCAGGCAATGATATAGCAGGAAACTCAGCAACAGCAAATACACAAGTATTTAAAGACACAGTATCTGTGATCTCTGTACAAATTAAGCATAATGGCGACGAGATCCTCAATAGCACAGAAGTAGACCCAGCAGTATTTGGTGGTGCGGCTAATGATATAGAAACAGGTCAACCCGTCGTCATCAAAGTGGTTGATGCAAATGGTCAAACTCTGACATTTAATACCACTGTAAAAAATGGCTTTTTTATAATTGAAGATGGTGACTTAAGTGGCCTTGCCGATGGTACCTTAACGTTTACAGCAACCAGTATTGATAGTAATGGAAATGTAGCAACGGCTTCAAATACCGTTATCAAAAATACAGCCCCTATTGATATCACCATTGATATCGACACCCTCCAAGACAATATTATTAATGCTGTAGAAGCGCCGGTGGTTGATATCACCGGTACGGTGAGTAATGTTGAAGATGGTCAAACTGTCACTGTTACTCTCACCGATGGCGTAAACACCATTACTCGTACTGCTGTCGTTAATGGCGACGTGTGGATGATTAGTGATATTGATACCCGTATCTTAAAAGACGGCGATATCACCGGCACAGCCACCGTAACGAACCAAGCAGGTAATTCAGGCTCAAGCCAAGAAGTCGTACAAAAAGACGTCGTCGCAGATATTAACGTGACATTTAATGACGTTGACCAAATCATTAATACCGCCGATAGCACAACCAATAGCTTCTCGGGCACCGTGAGTAATGTGGAAGATGGCCAACTCGTCACCCTCACCTTCACTGATACGAATGGCAACACAACCCAAGTAACCACCACCGTCACCAGTGGCTTATGGGCTATTGATAATGTTGATTTAACCGGCCTTACTGATGGTCAAATCACCGCAACCGCGTCAATTAACGATGTTGCAGAAAACCCAGCCTCGGCAACACTCTCTGTTAATAAAGACACCGTCGCCACAATCACCGTAAACGTGATTGATACCGACCAAGTGATTAATAACGCTGAGCAAAGTGCCGTGGATTTATCGGGCGCTGTAAGCGGTATTGAAGAAGGCCAAACCGTGACTATCACCGTCACTGATAGCCAAAACCGCAGCCTTGAATTTACCACCACCGTTGTCAATGGTGCCTGGGCATTGGCTAATCTTGATTTAACTGTGTT
>NZ_PNDT01000112.1:0-2671 GCF_005886375.1 Pseudoalteromonas sp. S1727 | reverse complement strand
CAAGGAGAGAATCCTCCCTTCTCCCCCCTTTCAATGAAACTACAGACGAATGGTGATGACATTCTCAATGAATTAGAAGTCAACCCAGCCACCTTTGGTGGGGTTGCAAATGATATTGAAACTGGTCAAGCCGTTGAAATCACGGTAACCGATAGCCAAGGCACGATACTGACCTTTAATACCGTGGTGCGTAATGGCTATTTTATTATTGAAGACGGTGATTTATCAACGCTTGCAGATGGTGAACTCACCTTCACAGCCACTACCACAGACATCAATGGCAACCCTGCAACGGCAACAACGGTAGTAACAAAAAATACAGCGCCAGTTGACATCACTATAGATATAGATACGGGTTCAGATAATGTCATTAATGACGCTGAGTCAGCAACTGTAGATATTACTGGTACCACAGTGAATGTTGAAGACGGTGCAACCGTTACTGTTGTGTTAACAGATATCAATGGAGATAGCTTAACCTTTACTACTCAAGTATTTAATAACCAATGGCGACTCGATAATATTGATTCCCGGTTTTTAATTGATGGCAACATTAATGGCACAGCAACTGTCACCAATAGCGTGGGTAACTCAGGCTCAGCACAAGAGATTGTTGGCAAAGATGTGGTGGCGAACATCACAGTACAACTTAACGACGCCGACCAAGTAATCAACCAAATTGAGACTAAACAAAACAACTTCTCAGGCGTTGTTAGCAATGTTGAAGACGGGCAAACCGTCACGCTTACACTGACCGATAAAAACGGCCTCACCGTAACCGCCACCACCTTAGTCGTCAATGGTACATGGACGCTCGGGGATGTTAATTTATCCACTCTGGCTGACGGGGAGATCACCGCAACGGTTGCAGTCGCCGATGCTGCTGAGAACCCAGCAAACAACAGTATTACATTCACTAAAGACACCACAGCAACAATTTCTATCACCGTTGAAGACGTTGACCAAATTATTAATGCCGCAGAGCAAAGTGCAGTGAGTGTGTCTGGTACCGTGTCTGGTATTGAAGATGGCCAAACAGTCATCATTTCTGTTACAGATAGCCGTGGCACAACTCGCACCAATGATTCACTAACGATTGTTGATGGTAAATGGTCTCTGAGCGATGTTGATATCAACGATCTGGCGGAAGGCGATTTAGTCGTTACTGTAACCAGCACCGATATCGCAGGCAATGTCGCAGCAACCAGTGTTACGGTAGTTAAAGATACCCTAGCAAGTCTCACCATTAATGTAGCTGATGGCGGTGATAATTCACTCAATGCTGTAGAGGTCGCCGATGTAGCCATCTCTGGTACTGCGCTTAACGTGGATGACGGCCAAACAGTCACTGTGCTCGTCACTGACTCTGCGGGTAAAACACAGGAATATTATGCCAGCGTATCAGCCGGTGCATGGGCGTTAACTAACACGGATCTATCTGGTTTTGCTGAAGGTGTATTGACCTTCAGTGCCAGTGTAACCGATGTAGCAGGTAACCCTGCAAGCGCTAATACCACAGTCTTCAAAGACACTTTATCGACTATCTCTATTCAAGTGGGCACCAATGGCGACGGCATTCTAAATAGCGATGAAGTACTCACCACCACCTTTGGTGGTGCAGCCACGGATATTGAAGACGGCCAAGTAGTAACCGTTACAGTAACTGACAGTGCAAATGCAACGCTGAGCTTTACCACAACTGTGCGTAACGGCTATTACCTCATTGAAAATGAAGATTTAAGCTCACTTGCTGATGGCGAGCTGACGTTTACCGCTGAAGGGCTGGATAGAAACGGCAACCCTGCAACAGCCAGCACTAACGTAATTAAAAATACCGCTGCGGTTGAAATCACCATTGATATCGACACCCTCCAAGACAATATTATTAATGCTGTAGAAGCGCCGGTGGTTGATATCACCGGCACGGTGAGTAATGTTGAAGATGGTCAAACCGTCACAGTAACGCTGACTGATGGCGTAAACACCATCACTCGTACTGCTGTCGTTAATGGCGGCGTGTGGATGATTAGTGATATTGATACCCGTATCTTAAAAGACGGCGATATCACCGGCACAGCCACCGTAATGAACCAAGCGGGTAATTCAGGCTCAAGCCAAGAAGTCGTACAAAAAGACGTTATCGCAGATATTAACGTGACATTTAATGACGTTGACCAAATCATTAATACCGCTGACAGCACAACCAATAGCTTCTCGGGCACCGTGAGTAATGTCGAAGACGGCCAAACCGTTACCCTCACCTTCACTGATACGAATGGCAACACCAAACAAGTAACCACCACCGTCACCAGTGGCCTATGGGCGATTGATAATGTTGATTTAACCGGCCTTGCTGATGGTCAAATTAGCGCCACTGTGTCGGTCAACGATGTCGCTGAAAACCCCGCGACTGATAGCATCAGCTTTACTAAAGACACCGTCGCTACAATCACCGTGAACGTGATTGATAGCGACCAAGTGATTAATAACGCTGAGCAAAGCTCAGTGGATTTATCCGGTGCAGTCAGCGGTATCGAAGAAGGCCAAACCGTGACTATCACCGTCACTGACAGCCAAAACCGCAGCCTTGAATTTACCACCACCGTTGTCAATGGTGCCTGGGCATTGGCTAATCTTGAGTTAACTGTGTTTGCTCAAGGGGAATTACCCG
>NZ_PNDT01000111.1:0-52182 GCF_005886375.1 Pseudoalteromonas sp. S1727 | reverse complement strand
TACCAACTGAGCTAGTGCCGCTTAATACTTGTAAGCTATTATTATATCAGTGCAACAATGTCGCTTCATAACATTCTAACAACTTAACCAGTGCTACTTGGTTTATCTAAGGGGCTATGCCCTCTCAACACGGACGCATTCTACAGAGATTATTAAACGCGTCAATACAAAAAATGCTAGTTTTGAACTGTTTGATTATTTTTTATCTAAAACGGTGCGTTATTAGACGTTTACAATCAATTTTTAGTCAATTCTCCCCATGCTGCCATCAAATATTGCAGCATTGAACTCAAGGTTAAGAAGGTAGCAATGTACAATAAGGCATAACTTAAATACATCATCCAAGTATCGTACTGCCAAATCAAACCAATAATGGCTAACATTTGTGCTGCCGTTTTTACTTTACCCATATTTGATACGGCGACATTACCTCTTTTGCCCTGCTCGGCCATCCATTCGCGCAAAGCTGAAATCACAATCTCACGACTAATAATGATTAATGCAGGAATAGTCATATACATTGATTGATAATAACTAGACAGTGCAACTAATGCAGCACAGACCATAACTTTATCTGCTACAGGATCGAGGAATGCACCAAAAGGTGTTGATTGTTCAAGTTTACGAGCTAAATAACCATCAAGAATATCGGTTATTGATGCCAACCAAAAAATAAAGGCAGCCGCAAAGAAAGCCCATGAATAAGGCAAATAAAATATCACCAAAAAAATGGGGATAAGAAAAAGTCTAAATGTTGTGAGTGTGTTTGGAATATTCCACATAACTACTTGAGGATGTCTTTTTTGCTATATTCGCATGAAGGGCTAGCCCTTGTCATGCAAATGGTTAAATATCTTCTCAGCCATGTCAGAGCTGATCCCAGGTACTTGCTTCAATTGATCTATATTAGCAGCTTTTACTCCCTGCATGCCCCCTAAAAATTTTAATAATGTTTGGCGTCGCGTTGAGCCAACCCCACTTATTTCTTCTAATAATGATTGTGTACGTTGTTTTTGCCGCTTATTACGATGCCCTGCAATTGCGAATCTATGCGATTCGTCACGAATGTGCTGGATTAAATGCAGTGCTGGAGCATCGGAGTCCATTGGGATTGTTTTACGTCCACCATCTATTAATAACGTTTCCAGCCCAGGTTTTCGGCTGGTGCCTTTTGCAACACCAACTAGTAATGGCATTTTTGCATGAGGCCAAGTAGAAAAATACTGCTCAGCCCGTGATAACTGCCCTTTACCACCATCGATAAAAATCACATCGGGAATTTTATTTTCATCCACTAACTTGTTGTAACGTTTATTTAATGCAAACTCCATTGCAGCGTAATCATCACCACCAGTGATACCTGTCACATTAAAGCGACGATATTCTTTATTGTTAGGCCCTTGGGAATCAAACACCACACAGCTGGCCACAGTATTCTCACCCATGGTATGACTAATATCAAAGCACTCCATACGGCTAATATCATCAAGGCCTAACGTTGCTTTTAGTTGAGCATAGCGTTTATTAATTGAGTCTTGGGTGCTTTGCTTCACGGTAATACTATTAAGTGCATTTTTATTTGCAAGTTGTAAGTATTGCGCACGCTCACCGCGTGTGACGGTTTTTAAAGTGACTTTTCTCTCACTTATTTGACTTAACGCCTCACCCAGCACATCTGCTTCATCAATCGCAAAGGGCAAAATCACTTCTTTTGCTATGCGCCCTGTTGCACCTGGCGCTAAATAATACTGACCAAGGAATGATGCTAGTATTTCTTGCTGTTGTGAATCTTTTGGGACTTTAGGAAAGTAGGTTTTACTGCCCAGCACTTTATGATCACGGATCATCAATAAATGAATCCCATTTAGGCCATTGAGGTGAGCAAAGCCCACCACATCCATTTCAGCATAATTGCCTGAGATTGACTGCTGCTCTTGCATTTTACGCAGTAACATTATTTGGTCGCGTATTTTCGCAGCCAGTTCAAACTGTAACGCTTGGCTAGCAGCTTCCATTTTAGTAATGAGAGAGGCGATAACTTCATGTGATTTACCAGCTAAAAACTTTCTCACAAAATCGACTTGCTGGCTATATTCATCATCGCTAACTTCGCCAGTGCATGGTGCTGAGCAGCGCTTTAATTGAAATTGCAAACATGGCCGGCTACGAGCACGATAATAGGCATCTTCACATTGGCGAACTGGAAATATTTTTTGCATTAATCGCAAGCTTTCAGAAACAGCGCCTGCACTTGGAAATGGGCCAAAATACTCGCCTTTTACTTTGCGACTACCACGGTGAAACGCCAATCTAGGATGTTTGTGTGCCGTTAATAAAATATAAGGATAGGATTTATCATCGCGTAATAAAATGTTGTAGCGAGGCTGGTATTTTTTTATTAGATTATTTTCAAGCAGTAAAGCTTCAGTCTCGGTGTTAGTGAGCGTGATATCAATATCACTAATATTGCTAACCAGTGCACGCGTTTTACCATCGGTGACATTGCTTCGAAAATAGCTGCTGACACGTTTCTTCAGGTTTTTCGCTTTACCGACGTAAATAACATTGTTGTCGCTATCAAGCATCCGGTAAACGCCAGGATCGCTTGATAGTGTCTTTAGAAAGTGTACGTGATCAAATTCTGCCATGGGGCAAGACTAATGAGCGCTATCGATGTCAATCATCTTATGGCGAATAGCTAAATGGGTAAGTTCTACATCACCACCAACATTGAGCTTTTCAAACATTCTATAGCGATAACTATTCACTGTTTTAGAACTTAGATTAAGGCGCTCAGCTATATCTTGTACCTTTTCACCTTTAGTGATCATTAGCATAATTTGTAGCTCACGCTCAGATAAACTTTGAAATGGGCTTTCATCTGTGCGACCTGTGACTTGCGCTAAAGCAATTTGTTGCGCAATTTCTGGAGCAATATAGCGTTGTCCTGCATTTACGGCTCGAATAGCGTTCACCATTTCGTCAGAGCCAGCTCCTTTGGTTAAATAACCATGGGCACCAATTTGCATGACTTTGCTTGGGAATGGATCTTCACAGTGCACTGTTAACACAATGATTTTCACATCTGGGCAATAGCGGCAAATCTTTTTAGTCGCTTCTAATCCGCCAATACCTGGCATATTCATGTCCATTAGCACAATATCAGGCGAGTGTTGGCGGCAAAATTGCACAGCCTCTTCACCTGTTTTAGCTTCACCAATTACTTTAAACCCACGAACATCATCTAAAATACGTTTGATACCCGTTCGTACGAGTTCATGGTCATCAACTAAAAGTACGTTAATCAATGGGACACCCTCATATAACCTAACAGCATGTCATTGTGACAACTTAATACAGCACACTAACACAGAAAATCTGAAACGATAACTCTAATATCGTCTCAGATAACTAAATTTAAGATGATGCTTTTTCACTAAAGCGGTCTACCCACAATGCTATAACGCCATCGCCGGTAACATTACACGCGGTGCCAAAGCTGTCTTGTGCCAGATAAAGTGCGATCATCAACGCCACAGCTCCTTCGTTAAACCCTAGCATACTGGTTAACAAACCTAATGCCGACATCACGGCACCGCCTGGAGCTCCCGGTGCTGCAATCATCACAACACCTAACATCATTATAAATGGCAACATACCAAATAGTGAAGGTACATCCATGTTAGGTGATAAAAACATCACCGCCATAGCACAGGTAACAATAGTAATAGTTGAACCTGACAAATGTATAGTGGCGCACAGTGGTACAGTAAAATTAGCAACATCTTCTTTTACATTGTTTGCCTTGCTCGAACGCAGCGATACAGGAATTGTCGCCGCACTAGACATGGTGCCTAAGGCCGTGAAATAAGCTGGCAGCATATTTTTAATTAATTCAACAGGATTACGCTTTAATAGTACGCCGGTGCCGATATAAAGAATACTTAGCCAAACCCAGTGCATAATAAGTGCCGCAATTAACACGATACCGAATGTTTGCAAGGTATCAACAACTGTGCCTGCGACCGTCATTTCAGCAAATACACCTGCAATATAAAAAGGTAAGGCTGGAATGATCACTTTTGCTAATAAGCCGTCAATCACGTCACGACCTTGATCTGATACTTTTCTCAGCGTTTCTAGTTGCAACTGGCTCATACCAATACCAAACACGAATGCTGTCGCAAGTGCAGTCATCACACCCATCAGAGGGGGGATCTCTAAATCAATAAAACTGGCTACTTCAGTGGCGACTTCCGCTTCAAAGGTTAAGCCGCCATCGAACAGCGGAATAATCGCACTAACAGCCAAGACTGCTAGCGTGCCAGCAATAACCGTTGAACCATAAGCAAAGCCAACGGTTTTGCCAAGTAAGTGACCCGAACCTTTTGGTAAACCCGCGATACCCGAAGCAATAAAGAACAAAATAATCAACGGAATCGTGAAAGTGATCAACTGGCCAATTATTTCTTTTATTGTGTATAGGAGTTCAACTCCAGTCAGTGGAACATACAGACCCACTAAAATACCGCCCAATATGCCGGCAATTAATTTTAATATTAATGTCATTGTGATCACTTTATAAATTTTGGTGGATGTGGTTTTAACATGTTTTTAATTACTTGTATCATAAAACCGTTAAATAGCAGCTTGTTTGCACAAAATACCATCACTTTTATCATTTAACACCCAGCCTAATTACCTCGCCGTAAGAATATAAACTCATCACTTCGCAGCGGTCAAAATAAGTGTCGATTAGCTATCTTTAAGCAACATGACCTAACGCATACTCATTTTCTTCTGCTCAGGTTTACTAGCAACCGGATGGTGACTTGACTAAACCTATAGAACTAAGCTGTTTTTATTTCATTCAATTATAAGTCGAATAGATATATCTTATAGCCAAACTTTACTTTAGTTTTTTTAATACAGCAGTAAAGTGTCATTATTACAGATCGATTACTTAAAATCGGTCCCGATTGAATAAATTGCACCTAAGGGAACATTATGTCTACAATTTTTGAAGATAACTCACTCAGTATTGGTAATACACCATTAGTAAAGCTAAACCGTGTAACTACTGGTAATATTTTTGCTAAAGTTGAATCTCGTAACCCTAGTTTTAGTGTTAAATGCCGTATCGGTGCATCAATGATCTGGGAAGCTGAAAAATCAGGCCAACTCACTAAAGATAAAGAATTGATTGAACCAACGTCAGGAAACACAGGTATTGCACTTGCGTTTGTAGCGGCTTCTCGTGGTTACAAACTAACCCTAACAATGCCAAATACCATGAGTCTTGAGCGTCGTAAATTGCTAAAAGCACTCGGTGCGAATTTAGTATTAACAGATGGGGCGAAAGGCATGAATGGCGCAATTGAAAAAGCAAAAGAAATTCAAGCCAGTGATCCTGAAAAATTCATTTTATTACAACAATTTGAAAACCCAGCAAATCCAAAAATTCACTTTGAAACAACAGGTCCTGAAATCTTCGAAGCAACTGACGGTAACGTTGATTTCTTCGTCGCTGGCGTTGGTACTGGTGGCACAATTACCGGGGTTAGCCGTTATTTGAAACTTGAAAAAGGCCTTGATGTTAAATCAATCGCTGTAGAGCCGACAAACTCACCTGTTATCAGCCAAACCTTAGCGGGGGAAGAAATTAAGCCTGGTCCCCATAAAATTCAAGGGATTGGTGCAGGTTTCATCCCGGGTAACTTAGATCTCAGTGTCATCGATGGTGCTGAACTTGTTTCAAACGAAGAAGCCATTGAAATGGCTCACAAGCTTATGAAAGATGAAGGTATCTTAGTTGGTATTTCATCAGGCGCTGCGGTTGTAGCAGCCAAGCGTATTGCTGAGTTGCCTGAGAATGCAGGTAAAAATGTCGTGGTTATCTTGCCAAGTGCAACTGAACGTTATTTATCAAGCCCACTTTTTGCTGAAGAGTTTTCTGAGCAAGAACTTGTTCAATAACATTATTGCTTTTATAAAAGGATGCAAAATGCATCCTTTTTTATTATTTATTGCCTTAACCGCACTAATTTTTATCGTAAACTTTACATCTGCCACATTTCATCACACACTAAATCATCACTAATAAGTCTATTTATCTAATGAAATTATTTTTAACTCTATTTGCTGCTACATTTTTATTGTTAGTAAGTGGCTGCGGCAATGACGATACACCAAGAGGTGAGAAAAACACGCCAGGAAATAGTGCTGCCCTGTTCTTTGATACACTTTATAACGAACAAGATCTTACTAAAGCCAGTACGATGGCCACCCCAAGAATGGCGCGGATCATGATGTCATATGGTACATCCAAGCAGTTTGCTCGTAATTTAGTCAACTTACAATACGATAGCGTGGTGATTGAAGTTGATATGACAAATATGAGCTTAAGAGAGCAATACGGTGAGACAGCTAATATCAACTTAATTTTTACTGGCCAGTTTAATGGCAATAAAGTCGATGATATGCGCAGCGTAAAAATGGTCCGTAAAAAAGGCAATTGGTATGTTGATAAAATTAATGCCGATCCCTTTGCACGTTAAAAAGTAGTAATTACCAAAACTAGCTTAGCGCTGGTTAATTAACAAAAAGCCTTGCAGATGCAAGGCTTTCTTTATTTCGGCGTAAATCAATTACCCTAAAGTTATAATTCACCCGCTTTATAATTATCGACTGCAATGGCTTGCTTACGTAAATTATTAGCTCCGTGCAGTTTTTCTGCTTGTTCATCAGTGATCAACTGCTTTTTACGTGCACTGTTAATAGCAGTTTCAATATCATGGTTACGATTAAGCGTGCCCTCACGTTGCCATTTTTTCAATCGTTTGAATGCCGCGCTTGTATCATGCATGGCTATAAAGGCATTTTCCATCATCCCTGTACCTGCATTTTCGTCCACATGACATAAATGGGTTAGACGATTTCTAAATACCCCGGGTTGAGTCATATGCTCACAGATTTCTTGTGCAATCTCATCACTCGGCCTTTGGTAGTGGTTACCAAGCGGAAATACGATACGTTTAAGTATGAAATTAACAACTGGGTTGGAGAAGTTTTTAAAGAAGCCGTCAAATGCTTGGCCTATTTCAAACAGTGATAGCTCCACCGCATATTTAACAAAAGGCAGGTCAGCCTGTTGACGTCCTTCATCTTCAAAACGTTTAAGAACACAAGATGCCAAATACAAATGACTTAACACATCACCTAAACGCGCTGAAATCATCTCTTTGCGTTTAAGCTCGCCACCAAGGACTAACATAGCTACATCAGTACTAAACGCAAGCCCACGGCTCATTCTTCCAAGTTGCTTATAATAGCGTGCTGTAGCACCACATACCGGCGATTTTGCAAAATAGCTACGGGTTAGGCCGTGCACAAATGCCATACCCGCGTTAGTAGCTGCAAAGATAATATGTTGCAACAACAGTGCATCGAACTCTTTTAATGCTAAATCATCATCTTCCATTGCCGCAGCTTCCATTTCTTTGAGTACAAATGGATGGCAACGTGTTGCACCTTGACCAAAAATCATCAAATTACGGGTTAAAATATTTGCCCCTTCAACTGTGATTGAGACCGGAATACCCATGTAGCCATGGGCTAAATAGTTATTTGGTCCAACTTGTATTCCTTTGCCTGAATGAATATCCATTGCATCATTCATCACTGTACGACCCATTTCGGTCATATGGTATTTAGCAATAGCCGTGACCACAGACGGGCTTAATTTAAGGTCGATTGCGCCTGCAGTCATTAAACGACATGATTCTAAACTATAAGTAAGCCCGCCAATACGTGCCAGTGCTTCTTGTACGCCTTCAAACTGACCAATAGATACACCAAATTGTTGGCGAACTGTGGCATACGCAGATGTCATTCGAGCACATAAGTGACCTGTTGCACTGCTAAGCGCAGGTAATGAAATACCACGCCCTGCACTTAAGCATTCGACCAACATGCGCCAGCCTCGCCCAGCACCTTGTTGACCACCAATGATCCAATCAAGCGGAATGAATACATCTTTTCCGTACGTTGTACCATTCATAAACGCCATATTAAGAGGAAAGTGACGCTCTCCGGTTTCAACGCCTGGGTGATCTGTGGGGATCAGCGCACAGGTAATACCAAGTTCTTTTTGTTTACCTAGTAAGCCATCCGGATCATACATTTTAAAAGCAAGACCAAGAACTGTCGCCACAGGAGCAAGTGTAATATAACGCTTTGACCAATTTAAGCGCAGGCCCAACACTTCTTTACCTTCAAACTCACCTTTACAGACCACACCAGAATCAGGAATACTGCCTGCATCTGAACCGGCTTCTGGGCCTGTAAGTGCAAAACAAGGCACATCTTGACCATTAGCTAAACTGGGTAACCAACGTTGCTGCTGTTCTTTGGTACCATAATGTAATAACAATTCACCCGGGCCTAAGCTGTTAGGTACCATAACGGTTACAGCGGCGGTTAAGCTTTTAGTCGCAATTTTAGCAACTATGGTCGAGTTTGCGATTGCTGAGAACTGCCGACCACCAAATTTTTCTGGAATAATCATCGCAAAGAACCCCTGCGTTTTTAAGTAATCCCATACCTCTTTTGGCAAGTCTTTATCTTTTTGCACTATTTGATAGTCATCAAGCATTGCTAATAGTGTTTCGACTTCGTTGTCTAAAAATGCTCGTTCTTTCTCACTAAGTTCGGGTTTTGGGTAACTATGTAATAGCTGCCAATCAGGATTACCACTAAACAGCTCTCCATCCCACCACACATCTCCGGCTTCCATCGCCTCTCGCTCAGTTTGCGAAAGCGGCGGAAGTACTTTTTTAAACATTTTAAATGTCGGGCGGCTAACTAAATTTAAGCGAATATCTTTGACCGCAAAAATAACGATGACGACCACCAGTAACAAGATAAATACTGACATGAAAACTATCCTTATTAATTAATGAAATGCATTGGCTTAATTATGACCGATCCTTTAATAAATACAATGTCACTGTAAACTTGCATTGCCCTGCATAGTAACACCAATTCTTGATATAGTTTGCCTAACATAGAGACGCTGCTATTATCCTATGCGATAAATAACAAATATAAGGGTCAACATGACTACTCCACATTTTAAGCGCAGTCTGAGCGCGATAATGGTTGCCAGTACATTGGCATTAACTGGCTGTAACCAAGAAGCAAATAACACTCCAGCACAAGCTGCTACTGGCCCAGCACTGGTAACTGCAAACGATGCACAAGCTTTTTTAGATGCCACAGAGCAAGAGCTCAGCGCGCTATACTTAGAATCCAGCCGCGCAGAATGGATTTACGCAAACTTTATTACACATGATACCTCGGCACTATCCGCAGAAGTAAACCGTAAAATGACCGCCGCGGTGGTTCGTCTAGCAAACGAAGCAGCACGGTTTGACTCACTTGAGCTTGATTACGATGCTCGTCGTAAGCTCGATAAATTAAAATTAGCCCTCACTTTACCTGCTCCACAAGATGCCGAAAAAACAGCAAAATTATCACAGCTTGTGGCTGAACTTGGCGGTATGTACGGTAAAGGAAAATACTGTAAAGACGACGGTAGCTGTTTAAGCCTTGGTGATATGACAGCAACAATGGCCACCAGTCGTGATTACAACGAGCTGCTCGATTTATGGCAGGGCTGGCGCCAGGTTTCAAAGCCAATGCGACCACTGTATGAGCAGCAAGTTGTGTTAACCAATGAAGGTGCTAAAGAGCTTGGTTATGCTGACACAGGCGCAATGTGGCGTAGTAAATACGATATGCCAGCGGATGACTTTGCAACAGAGCTTGATCGTATCTGGGGCCAAGTAAAACCACTGTATGACTCGCTGCATTGTCATGTTCGTGCCAAGTTGGGTGAAAAGTATGGCGAAGATAAAGTACCACAAGATCAACCAATTCCTGCACATTTATTAGGTAATATGTGGGCACAAACATGGGGCAATATTTACGATGTCGTTGCGCCTGAAAATGCCGATCCTGGCTATGACGTCACCGCATTACTCGCCGAGCATAACTACGATGAACTAAAAATGGTGCAAGGCGCTGAGAAATTTTTTACATCAATGGGCTTTGCACCTCTACCTGAGACTTTTTATGAACGTTCGTTATTCACCAAGCCTGCTGATCGTGATGTTCAATGCCACGCCTCTGCGTGGAATATAGACAGCAAAGACGATCTGCGCATAAAAATGTGTATTCAGCGTACTGGTGAAGAGTTCTCCGTTATTCATCATGAGTTAGGTCACAACTTTTATCAACGCGCTTACAACACCCAACCGCTTTATTATCAAGAAAGTGCTAACGACGGTTTCCACGAAGCCATTGGCGATACCATTGCGCTTTCGGTAACGCCTGGTTACTTAAAAGAAATTGGTTTATTAGAGCAAGTTCCTGATGAATCAAAAGACATTGGCTTACTGATGAAAATGGCGCTGGATAAAGTCGCGTTTATACCATTTGGTTTACTTGTGGATCAATGGCGTTGGCAAGTATTCTCTGGTGCGGTAACGCCTGAAAACTACAATAAGGCATGGTGGGAATTACGTGAAAAATACCAAGGTGTAAAAGCACCTATCGCACGAAGCGAAGCTGACTTTGATCCAGGTGCAAAATACCATGTGCCAGGTAACACACCGTATACCCGTTACTTCTTAGCGCATATTTTACAGTTTGATTTTCATCGTAGTTTATGTGAAATTGCTGGTAACAAAGAAGCCATTCATCGCTGTTCAGTATATAACTCTAAAGAAGCCGGTGAAAAACTCAATGCGATGCTAGAAATGGGTTCAAGCCGCCCTTGGCAAGAAGCATTAGCCACCATAACAGGTAAGCCTGAAATGGATGCAACAGCCCTACTTGATTACTTTGCACCACTGCAAAAATACCTTGATGAGCAAAATAAAGGCCGTCAATGTGGTTGGTAAGTAAACTAGTTAAATAGCAAAAATGCAAAAGCCCGCTCAATTGAGCGGGCTTTTTTAGTATTGCAGTACTAAATTTACAGTTTGATTAGAACTGTAAGCTTACATTTGCAAAGTAAGCGTCATAACCAGAATCATCCCAGTTATTACCGTAACCTGCTTTTAAACCAACATTTTTGTTGAAGAAATGTTGAGCACCAAACGTGTAATCATCGTTTTTGTTAAATGTAACAAACGCTGATGTTGCTTTAGTGAAGTAGTAGTTAGATTCTAACTCCCATGAAGATGAGCGATTATCATCATCTGATACAGTACCTTCAACAGTTAGGAAGTTACCTTGCTTAAGATCCATGAAGTATTTAGCGTTCACGGCGCGGTAATCAAACTCGTCATCAGATGTTACGGTGAAACCGATGTAATCTGTGCTGTTTAACTGGTGGTTGTATGCTAAATCAAATAAAACACGATTTTCGCCATCTTCAACATCGATAAACGTTGCTTTTAAAAGAAGATTTGGATTAAAGAAGTAACCCGCAGACAGTTTAATTTCGTCTGTGCTTGAACCAGCGTCAAAGTCATTATTGCTGTACTCAGCACCTACAACAAAATCTTGTAAAAAATACTCACCACCAATGGTAGCTACATCATTTAAATCATCATCGCTGTATGCACCATAAACATTAGTTTGCTTATTGATATACTCGAATTGGTCGTAAGGACCTAAAGTCGTTTTTGGAGAGAAGTAATACGTTGAATCAATGCTCACTTTGTCATTGCCATCAGTATCCATATATCCTAAATGGCTAATTGACTGATAGTTGTCCGCAGCAGTCGCGGCGCTTGAAAGAAGAATACTCGAAATAATAACTGCTAATTTTTTCATAAAGATTTCCCTATTTTACATTGTTGATTGCTACATGTTTTAACCGATTGGCTAAGACGGGGACATGCTAACGCGAACAAACTGAATGGAAACTTAACTAAGTAATTGTATTAATTATGAAAATGTAAAATTTTGTAGGTTATTGTAAAAATAATGTGGCCATTATTGAAACAATCGCCACAATCCATTTATTCTAATATTTACAGTGCATATTGACTAATGATGCGATAAACATCATTGATGTTATCACCGGATTTGAAATCTTTACTAATTGGAGTTGGATCAGAGCCAACCCAAATTTTTAATTCCGCATCTAAATCAAAGTGCCCAGCACTTTCTTTACTAAACTTAGTAATTTTTGAATAAGCGATACTGATCATTTCCATTTTTGAGCCTGTTACTCCCTGCTTGTCGAGTAAAATTAAGCGCTTATTAGTAAAAATAAACATATCGCGCACAACTTTATAGGCTTTTTCTACTTGCTCTCCCTCAATCAAGGTATTCGCTAGTACTTTTTCTAAATCACCGTCATCAACTTCGCTGGCATTGCCCATTAATCCACTTAATAAACCCATTATACTGTCTCCTGTTTAAAAATTTGATTCTCTAATGTGTGTCCATTTACTAATTGACGATATCGCCACCCTTGCTGATAACAATATTGTAATAGCGTTATATCAAAGGGTGTGGCTGCTTTTTGATACTCAACAACATATTCTTTCGCTTGGCTCATATAGACCTTAGATACCCCTGCCAATGCCTGAATTTTTGCCTCAACATCAGCATATTGCTCATTTAATAACAAGGTAATAAAGCCAGTTTGCTGTTCATTGCTATTATTTTGCTTGGGGTGCGCGGTGAGCTTTCCTTTATCAAGGTGCAGTACATGTGAACATAACCGTTCTAGCTCGGTCAGATCGTGTGAGCTTAAAATAAACGTCGCCTCAGAACTTAATTCTGAAACTAATTGACGTATTTCACGAGCATGAATGGGATCAAGCCCTGCGGTGGCTTCATCCAGCATCACAATTTGCGGTTTACCGATCAGTGCCTGCCCTATTGTGACCCGTTTGCGCATACCATGCGATAAATCATCGGCGCGTTGCTTCGCTGCTTCCGCTAAGCCTACAAGCTCCAAAACACGGATTGCTTCAGCTTGACTTTGTTTACTTGAAAGCCCTTGCAACTGGCCATAAAACGCGAGTTGATGAGAAATACTAAAACGGGGATCAAGTTGCGCATCTTGCGGCAGCGCACTGAGTTTGCCAAATAACTCACTGCTGCCAGGGTTATAGCCTAAAATGCTGAGCGTGCCTTTAGTTGGTAATATATAACCACATAACAGGCTAAACAATGTGGTTTTACCTGCCCCATTAGGTCCGACTAACGCAACTGGCGCACCTTTTTGAATCTCAAAACTCACATTATCAAGTGCTAATTTACTGCCGAACTGCTTAGTTAAAGCTGTTGCCTGTATTAATGTGCTCATAAGGAACTCCTTGCAAAAATACGCTGGGCTAGGGCTAACATAACCACAGTTTGAATAACGGGAATACCTAAACTATTAAACAATCCTGCATTCTGCCCCGCCATTTGATCTAACTGTACTCCAGGAAAAATATAATCAAGCATGGCCATTGCGGGAATTTGCCAACTCAATAGACCAACAACAATATTTCCGCCAGCAAAAAATAACACGGCCAGCACCACGGTTAAACGTGCCGAACGCGCAAAGGTATTTAATAAAGTCATCAGTGCTATAAAGGGTAAAACGGCTATTAAAAGGTAACAGAACAACATGAAACTGCGACTAAGCCCCGTCATTAATAATGCCGGCTCACGAAATGCCATTACCGCGACAGCCGCTACTAAGGTCACAATTAACAGCGCGGCCAAAATAAACACTTGCCCTAAAAACCGACCAAATAGCATTTCGTTACGGGTCGCTCTTAAAGATAAAAATCTAAGCGTGCCTCGCTGCTTATCACCAACGAGTTGGTCACTGCATAAAAATAAGCAAAAACTGGGGAAACTGTATAATGCAATTAACCAATACATGGCAAGCTCAGCCTCAGGCCAATCGAGCAATTTACTTAATCCTATAGCACCAAACACTTGCTGTGCTAATTCGGCTATCTCGGGAGAGCTGATCAAACTTACCGCTTGACCAATTGGATAACGTAAAATGAGTAACCAACAAATTGCAAAAGCAGCAACAGCCAGCAAGCCACGTTTAGTCAAAAATAACCTTACCAATTCAAACTGGGCAATGTTTAATAATCGCTGTGGGTGTAATTGTGACACAGGTATTCCTATTTAATTGATATACAGCTTACACTAAGTGCAAACGTGTTGAATTACTAGCAAAAAAAAGCCCACCGAATGGTGAGCTCTGTAACAATAGATTAAAATGCAACAAGCAAACGCTTATAAATGTTGCTTATATACGTCCAATGCCTGTGTTAAATCAGTAATTAGATCATCAACATCTTCAAGACCAATATGTAGGCGGATCACCGGGCCCAACTGCCATCCTGTCGCTGAGCGTAGACCTTTCATCGTTAAATTAGCGGTCACTAAACTCTCAAATCCCCCCCATGAAAAGCCCATTTTAAAATGCTCTAGATTATCTAAAAAAGCATCAATCGCCTCTTGATTACCTTCTTTCATTACAAATGAAAATAAGCCATTGCTGCCATCAAAGTCACGTTTGAAAAACTCATGGCCTGGGCAACTCTCAAAAGCGGGGTGACGAATATGATCAACTAATGGATGCTGCTCTAACCAGCTTGCCACTTCAATTGCGGCTTTCTCATGCTGCTTTAAACGCACAGCCATAGTACGTAACCCCCGAAGTGCTAAATAAGCATCATCCGCAGAGGTACACTGACCAAGTAAGTAAGATTGCTCCCGTAATCTTGGCCAATATTTTTTATTTGCAACCGCAACGCCCATCATCACGTCAGAATGACCAACAATATATTTAGTCGCCGCTTGAATGCTAATATCAACACCGTGCTCTAATGGGCGATAATGCAAGCCATTACCGTAGGTATTATCAAGCATGGTCATCACGCCGTGTTCATTAGCAACGGCAACCATTGCCGGTACATCTTGTACTTCCATGGTGATAGAGCCTGGTGATTCTAAAAATAACACCTTGGTATTTTCTTTGATCAGCGTTTTAATATCTGCGCCAATTGTTGGTGGATAATAGGTAGTTTCAACACCAAAGCCAGCTAAAATTTTATCGCAAAAATCACGGGTTGGTTCATAAGCATTATCAACCATTAAAATATGATCGCCAGCTTTCACAAAAGCCAGTAATGCACTACTAATTGCCGCTGCTCCGCATGGGTACAATGCGCAGCCTTCTCCGCCTTCCAATTCAGTAATTGCTTCTTGCAGTGCAAAATGTGTAGTAGTACCACGGCGCCCATAAAATAACGTTTTATCACCCCGTTTTTTTGCCGCATCCTTAAGCTCAGCCACAGAGTCAAACACAATGGTTGACGCACGTTGTACAACAGGGTTAACAACGCCATGAGTATAGGCTTTTTTACGTCCAGCACTGACTAACTGCGTATTTTTATTACTTGTCGTCATGATTAATCCTTAAAAATATGTCATCAAAACTTGCATTAAAAAATGCTTAATCGTTTAAATTACACCAGTGGTCAATTAGATACCGTGATATAGAGTCGGTGCGAGGTAACTTTAAATGGGTACCTTCGTCATGCCAATTACCAAAGCTTTTTATTTCTTCTCGGCT
Source organism: Pseudoalteromonas sp. S1727 (assembly GCF_005886375.1). Taxonomy (NCBI): domain Bacteria; kingdom Pseudomonadati; phylum Pseudomonadota; class Gammaproteobacteria; order Alteromonadales; family Pseudoalteromonadaceae; genus Pseudoalteromonas; species Pseudoalteromonas sp. S1727. The sequence goes on along the minus strand of NZ_PNDT01000111.1, from coordinate 36,566 downwards.
AAACCACTGGGCATCATCAAGCTCGTCTTTATCAACGTGAATATCTTCAGTGACGGCTTCCGCAATAAAACCTAGCATAATTGATGAAGGGAACGGCCAAGGTTGTGAGGCAATATAACGAACATTGCCAACGACAATACCAGCCTCTTCCATCACTTCCCGTGCAACCGCTTGTTCAAGGCTTTCACCGGGGTCAACAAAACCCGCTAAAGATGAATACATACCCGGCGCCCATACAGCTTGGCGACCCAATAAACAGCGCTCAATACCATCGGCGAAAGTACGCGTTACCACCATGATCACCGCAGGATCTGTGCGTGGAAATGTTTGGTGTTTACATTGCTCGTTGCTACATAAACGCGAGTGGCCTGCTTCGACAAGCATATTTTTGCTGCCGCATCGTCCGCAAAAACAATGTGTTGCATGCCAGTAGCACAAACCTCGCGCGAGGGCTGCCATTGAGCCTTGTTCAAGCGCAACATTCACCCCATAACGGCGAATATCAACAAACTCAGCATTGCCAATCAACTGTGTGACTAGCGCATCATCTAATTGGCTAACATCAAGTGCAAAATGGCTCGTTTGCTGCTCATCTAAACCTAAGAATATCGCCTCAGATAAATCTAAATTACGCACCGTTGCGAAGCTCAAAAATGTCACTACATAACTATTACTATCAAATAAGGTTTGACTGTTTTTCACCAATAGCCAGCGGCTTTGCTCATTGACTTGAGCTGCTAACCAATTTGGCTCTTTACGTAAATTTGATGCTCGATTTAACGACATTGCGGAGTAATTAAGCATGCTCGTCCTTTTTATTATTTAGATGGCTAAAACTACCACAACACTCGGCCAAACCCAATTGTTAGCCACTGATAAAAAGGCAAAAAAAAAGCCCTTACGGACTTTTTTGAACACACAATAAATTCTTTTTACAATTACAATGTAGCTAAATGAGCCTGTAATTTTTGATTTTCTGCTTCGATATGCTGATAAAACTCTAAATCGTCAAGTTTACTTGCTGCTGCTTTATCAATCACAATCACAGCATCTTTATGCAGCTGAAGCGCAGATGCCGGACATTTAGCCATTAATGGCCCTTCAATCATGGCATGAACTGCATCGGCTTTATTTTCACCGGTAGCAAGTAAAACAACTTTTTTCGCTTCTAAAATTGTGCCAATACCCATGGTTATTGACAAATGGGGTTGATATTCATCCGCGGCAAAAAAACGCGCATTATCATCAACAGTTGCTTTAGTTAGCGTTTTTACGCGAGTACGTGAACGCAGCCCTGATGAAGGTTCATTAAAGCCAATATGACCATTACGGCCAATGCCTAATAATTGCACATCAACGCCACCCGCTGCGGCTATCTTATTTTCATATTCTTTACATGCAGTGATTGGATTTACTGCATCGCCAGGTGGTACAAAGGTATTCTCTTTATTGATATCAACATGATTAAATAGTTGCTCGTTCATAAAATAGCGGTAACTTTGTGGGTGCTCACCCGTTAAACCTAAGTACTCGTCCAAGTTAAACGTTGTCGCTTGTGAGAATGAAATATCACCCGCTTTATTTTTAGCAATTAATAGTTGGTATAACGCAACTGGCGTAGAGCCCGTTGCTAAACCGAGCACTGACGTTGGTTTTTTTTGTAATTGGGCTGCGAAAATATTTGCGCCATATGCAGCTACTGCTGCTGCATCATTTAAAATTACTATTTGCATATTTGTTTGCTCAGTTATTAAATTAGTTGATGAAAAAATGGGATCTAAGTCCCAATTCCACGTGCAATCGAATTGGGCCTTAGATCAAACCAAACAGGGATACACTGTTTGGCCAATACCATTATGACAACGCTGTCATTATTACCATTTCATTTTAGTTTGTAAAGTAAAAGTGAATAAAAAAATTATTTTTACTGTTTTTAGTTGTGCGTTTTATACGCTAACAAATATTTTACGCTTATACATCCAGTGTAAAACAAGGATTTGTACTAGTAACAAAGCAGTAACGCTAAGCAATGGTTGCCAAAGCTCAGGAACTGCATTAATAAAGCCACCGAATACACTACGACTAATAAAAGCCCAATCGACTAAACTAGACGCTAAATAGATGATAATTGAATTTGCGCCAATTATAACGAATGGGTAAGCTAGTTTTTGACCATTTAAAATATCAACTAAAGCATAGAATACAGCAAGTAATATAGCGCTCCAACCTACAGTGACAAGTACAAAAGAGCTCGTCCATAACTCTTTATTAACCGGGAATTGAAGATCCCACAACCAACCAAAGCAGACACTAATTACGCCGGCAATAAATAAGATCCCTGCTGTTTTCCATTCGCCAATTTGCTGTGCTCTGCTAACAAGTTGCCCTGCAAACACACCAATCATGGCATTTATAATGGCAGGAAAGCTCGATAATACGCCCTCAGGATCGACAGGTCGATTTTGATAGCTAATACCGGGTAAAAAGTGTGTATCAAACCACGCATTCCAACTGCCTTGCGCACTCAAATCCCCTGCTGTACCACCGGGCACTGGGATAAAACACAGTAGAATCCAATAACCAATTAATAAACCGATGGCAGTAAATACTTGGGTGCGAATACTGGTATGCCATACTAACATGGCACAAAAAAACCATGCGATAGCAATGCGCCCAAGTACACTGGTGTAGCGAATTTCATCTAACGCTAAAGGAATACCAGTTCCCCACCCGTGGTTGTACATTATTCCTAATAAACATAATAACAGTAAACGCTTAACCGCTTTACGGTAGTAAACTTTGCGCTCATCCCATGATAGGTGATCAATACGCTTTGGTGCGAGCCCCATCGCCACGCCCGATAAAAAGATAAATAATGGAAAAATTAAATCGTAAAATGTAAAACCATGCCAAGCACTATGTACAGTATGTGCTTCAAAAATTTTCCAGCCTGTCCAGCCTGTTAAGACAAATAAAGCGGCAAAAATAGATTGCCCCCCCAAAATCCAAAACATATCCATACCACGTAAAGCATCCAGTGATGCTAGACGCTTTTTAACCGGTTTTTCGCTGTGTGTTGTTGTCATTTTATTTTACTCTTAAAACAAAAAAGCCCCGCGATACAACGGCGGGGTTTTTTCCAGGGAAACGTTAGATTGCAATTCCAGCAATATAAGTTGCTTTGACATACTGCTGTTCATCGAGCACGACAAAGTCAGCATCAAAGCCATCAAGTAAACGTCCCTTGTTCTTGAGGTTCAAATATTGTGCCGGATACAATGCAGCCATCCGTAAGCTTTCGCTTAGGCTAACATCTAAAGTATTAACAGTGTTGCGCACAGCGCTTGCCATATCTAAAACACTGCCCGCTAATTCGCCAGTGCTTGAATTTAATCTATCTCCGGTACGAATTACTTTTCGCCCATCAAAGAAATCAAATTCCATATCATCAGTGCCCACAGGTGGCATTGCATCCGTAACCAACATAATTTTGCCACGTTGCTTTGTACGAATTGCTAACTGCGCAGATAGAGGGTGCACATGGTGGCCATCAACAATCAATCCACACCAACTGTTATCATGCCAAAGTGCGGCACCAACAACACCTGGCTCGCGCGATGTAAATGGCGACATAGCATTGTATAAATGCGTAAAGCCATCAGCGCCGGCATTAAGTGCAGCGATAGTTGTTTGATAATCGGCATTTGTATGACCGAGTGATACTTTCACACCACACGCAACTAAACGCTCAACATCGGCAATACTGACGTTTTCTGGCGCCAAGGTGACCATTTTGATGCCTAAATCTTGACGAGCATAAATGGCAAACTCTTGCTCGCTGATCGGGCGAATAAATTGTTCACTATGAGTGCCTTTTTTTGGAAAAGATAAGTGCGGGCCTTCAAAGTGAATACCTAATACTCCCGAAACACCTTCACTGATAGCTTGCGCCGTTGCATCTGCGGCGGCTTGCATGATTTCAACTTTATCTGTAATTAACGTTGGCATCAGTGCAGTTGTACCAAATTTCCCATGTGCTTTTGCGATACGGTCTAAGCAATCAGTGTTTTGCTGTGCGTTGAAAAATGCTCCACCACCGCCATTGACTTGAACGTCAATAAAACCGGGAGCAACAAGACCATTTAGCTCTATTACTGACTCAGTAGTTGTTTCTTCAAGCTTAAATACACCATTTTCAACACTAAATAATGCGTTATCAACAAAGTTTTCTGCGGTAAATAGGCGCGTAGCGCGATAGAAGGTTTTCATTACAAGGCTACCTTTTGATCTTGTTCAAGTACCGATTGCTGGGCAAAGTAAATAGCCCCCATTTCTGGCGGTTGTTTTGGGATTTCGACCAGTTTTGCAATTTCAGGATCAAGCCATTTATTTAATGGCTCAGCAAGACCACCAATCATAGATAAACGTGGTGGATTATTTTCTAATAAACGATGTGCTAATTGACTCACGTAGGCTGCGCCATCTTTTACGATAGCCAATGCAATCACGTCACCTTGGTGCGCCGCATCAAAAACATAGCGAGCAAGCTTAGCATAACTGCTGGACGGCTGCCCTGCCATTTGCTCTGCTATATCCATTGCATTTATTGCATTAAAATGATTCTTTATTACTGGAGTCAAAGCTGTTTGCGGACCTAAACCATCTAGCTCAACTAGCACCGCTTTAATAGCCTCAAGCCCCATCCAAGCGCCGCTCCCTTTATCGCCTAAAGCAAAACCGTGACCACCATAGTTCACCGATTGCCCTTTGACATGTGAAAAGCCACATGAGCCAGTGCCCGTAATAATAACGGCCCCATCACCGCCTTCATGAGCGCCGATGCATGCCGTATGTAAGTCTGTAGTTAAAAACATTTGTTTGAATGGATGTTCCCATTCTGTTATTTTTTCATACAAACTTGGTAAATTAACGCCTGCTAACCCTAAGCCAGCATAGATTTGGTGAATAGTTTCTAACTGTAAACCGGCATCACGCATAGCCAGTTGTGTAGATACCATTATTGACTCTAATGTGCGCTCTAACCCATGTAATGGATTCGCGGGGCCACCTAGACCAGTTCCTAATACCCCATGTTGTGTAGAGTATATAGTTGCACGGCATTTAGTTCCGCCACCATCGATACCAATAAACAATTGGTCCTCATTCGCACTCTTAGCCATCATTTAACGACCTCTAACCTTCGTTTAATATTTGTATTAATCGCACCTTTTTTTATTATCTTAATGCGATTCACCCTCAACCCATGTTGAATTAATGTTACACAACAAATGACAGCGTTGTCATTATATTTTTTATAAAAATTCACATATATCCCATATTTATCTCTAATTGACTGAATTAAATAAATAATTAAAATCCACTAAATTAGTAGCAACTATTTTTCAACATAAAGAATAAAGCTTAAAAGTGACATAATTACCTAAATCAATACCTAAAATAATGATTTAGCCATTTATTTTAAAGGGACAAATAAATGGCTAATGGCTTAAAATACGCTGTGTAATGTTGTACCAGTTTACCTAAAACAATAATTTAGTAAAGAATCACTGCTTATATTGGAATATTTTTTCTAGAGGCTGATTAAAAACAACCGCTATTTTAAAAGCAACCTCCAACGACGGGGAATATCTTGCAGCTTCAATTGCAGCTATGGTTTGGCGTGTAACCCCCACAGCATCTGCTAATTGTTGCTGTGTCATTTCATCATGTTGAAATCTCAATGTACGGATTGAATTGCTAATTGCTAACTTTGCCATTTTAACCCCTTTGCAATAGCCATACTTCCACAGCCCCTCCAATGATTTCACTCAGTAATGCAGCAATCACCAACTGGTGTACAGGACTCATAGGTATTGGATATACAGTATTGACTAATAAAGCAAATACAGCATTAACCACGCCTAATTGTAAAATAAACAAGCTCACACTTTTAGCCTTTAGTGCAATAGCCTGCTCTCGTTCATCTTTCGCCCGATTTGCATACTTGCTGTTAAATGCAGCCAAAATACTATGCATGACAACAAGCATAACCACCGTTTGAATCACAAGTTTTATCAACAAACCACTGGCAAGTGACGGATCCATTTGCGCTTCTGGAGTCATCGACAGCACAGCTTGCAGATAGTTAAACAAGACAACAAATGTAATAGCCACTTCTAGTAATCGTGATTTTTGTGTGTAACTCATATCCCCTCCAACAATGTAAAGTAAAGCCAACTCAATGTTAAAAATAATTAACATCAATAACTATAGCTTCACACAACAACCACGTCAAAAATATTTAACATGAAGTTAAGAATTCTATACTTACATTACAATAATAAAGTGTCATCAATGCAGTAAAAATGCTCTGCGCTTTGTTTCAATGCTTCTGCAGTCAGTTTATCAGCGCCGTACACATCGGCAGGTACATTATAATTATGCTGCAAGTGGCCAAGTAACAGCGCAAAATCACCATCTCCGGAGAGTAAAACTACGCGGTCTAAATTTTTCCCCTGCTCTAGCATATCAATTGTAATTCCTACATCCCAGTCCCCCTTTGCACTGCCGTCCTTACGTTGAATAAATGGCTTTAGTTTCACCTCAAAACCAATCGCCCGCAGAATATTCTGAAACTGAGATTGCTTTTCATCACCTCGATAAATAGCATACGCAATCGCACATTCTATATCGTAGTCACGGCTGATCTGTGCCCAAAACGCATTGTAATCAAAGTTTTTGCGGTAACTTTCACGACAGGTGTAATAAATATTTTGTACATCAACAAAAATACCTACCTTAGGTTTTGAGCTTGCTAAACTGTGTGTTTCTTGCTTCATGCATTATTCCTTTTGATTATCACCCTACTGTAACATACCTACGTCCACTTAAGACCTTGCATTTATCGCGTAAGTAACCTAAATTAGTTACATAGCATTATGTAACCAGTATTGGTTACATTTTTATATGTAACTAAGTTAGGACATTTATGATTGCGGTGATCAGCGGTGATGTGATCAAATCACAACATATTCCCAAGCATGACTACGATGCAATGCTCTATCAGCTCGATCAAAGCTTGCGTGCAATTACTGAAGGTAAGCAGAATCAGAGCATTATTTATCGAGGCGATGCATTTCAACTGCAAGTAAACCAACCTGAGCACGTTTGCAGTATTGCTATTTTATTGTATTTACATTTAAAGGCGAGCGGCTATGAAATTCGCCAAAGCTTAGCAATTGGTGAAATAGATAACGCCAGAGCGGATATTAAAACAGCTACCGGCTCTGCATTTACTTTATCGGGTCGCAGCCTTGATGAAATACACAATCAACGTTTCATATTTAATAGCATTATTGAGCCCGCTGATGAAGGATTAACACTTAATCTTGCTTTTGCTGATACGCTACTGACTAAAATGACACAAAAACAAGCAAACGCGCTCTACGTGTATTTAACTATGCAAAATAACCAACATAGTGAACTTGCTAAGCATTTAAAAACAAGCCGTGAAAATGTCACTAAATTACTTAATCTTGCACACTATCAATTAATCGAGCGATTTTTACTGTACGCCGAAAAAACCATCATACAAAGCCTTGCAGGAGCAGCGCAATGAGTTTTACCGTATTGTTAAGCGCCTTAATTATCGGCCATCTATTGGCTGATTTTTACTGGCAGCCGATGAGTTGGGTCAACAATCGTAATACCCGCCATTTTCGGGCTAAAAAACTATACTTGCATGTGTTAGTACATGGCATATCCGCAGCTGCAATTATCACGTGGTGGGAGTTTAGTTTTGGCTGGCAAGATATTCTACGTATTAGTAGCGCAACGGCTATTATCATTGTGACACACTATCTCATTGATTTAGCAAAGTCGTATTCAAGCAAAGGCGTCGTGCCTTTTATCGTTGATCAACTTGCTCATTTACTCGTCATACTCATACTGACTATGTGGTTAAGTGATAATAGTGAGTTTTTTACAATTGTATGGCAATGGCTGATTACTCCCAGTACCTTATGGCTGCTATGCGGCTATTTACTGGTTTTGAATCCAAGCGCGGTATTTATTCGAATGATGTTGGAGCGACTAACGGCAGGGTTTAGCACTACGGGCAGTTTACCCGCCGCAGGGCAAAGTATCGGCATGCTTGAACGCGTATTAATGCTGACATTTATTTTGCTGGACCAATTTGCAGGAGTGGGTTTTTTACTCGCGGCAAAATCTGTATTTCGCTTTGGTGATTTAAGTGCCAGTAAGGACAAAAAACTCACTGAGTATGTAATGCTAGGCACTTTGTTAAGCGTCACCGTTACTTTATTCATTGGTTTAGCGGTTAATGCACTCATCGCAATATAAAAAACGCGCATAAATCGCGCGCTTTTATCTTTAGCTTATCAAGGTAATTTTACGAATTACCTTGTGAACCAACATTGTTTGGACGACGACGGCGTTGGCCAGAACCACTCACTGATTGCCGTTTAGCCCACGGGTTTTGCGCTTGCTCACCAGTGGCTTTATTCGCATCAGGTTTTTTACCTGAACCACCGCGACGTGGGCCCGTGCCGCTACCATTGCTATTTGGTTTTTTACTATCCGATTTAGGCTTGTTAAAAGGCTGCTTTTTCTTAGGCTTTTTAGCTGGTAACGGACGAGCATCTAATGCACGCTCTGCGACTGGGTTAACAGGCTCAAAACCGTCTTCTTCGGCACGAGGAATTAGTTCCCCAATAAAACGCTCAATACCGTATAAATCAACCGCATCTTCAGTTGTTACAAATGAAATCGCATGGCCTGATGCACCCGCACGACCTGTACGACCAATACGGTGAACATAATCTTCATATACATTAGGTAAGTCGTAGTTCACAACATGTGGTAATTCAACAATGTCTAAACCACGAGCAACAATGTCAGTTGCCACTAGCACACGAACTTCACCACTTTTAAAACCGTCAAGCGCTTTAACACGTGCGCCTTGTGACTTGTTACCATGAATAGCCGCGCCGACGATATCATCACGCTCTAATTGTTTAACTAAACGGTTAGCGCCGTGCTTTGTACGACTAAAAACCAACACTTGTTGCCAATCATTACTACGGATCAAATGACTTAATAAAGCTGTTTTACGCGCTTTATCTACGGCGTAAACACACTGGCTAACACTTTTTGCGGTGGTATTTTTTGCTGCCACTGAGATTTCAACCGGATCGTTAATAAGCCCTTTAGCAAGCGCTCTAATATCATCAGAGAAGGTAGCAGAGAACATCAAGTTTTGACGCTTAGCCGGTAATTTGCTGATTATACGTTTAATATCATGGATAAAGCCCATATCAAGCATACGGTCGGCTTCATCCAATACCAACACTTCTAGGTTATCAAACTTTAATGCATTTTGATTATGCAAATCCATCAATCGCCCGGGTGTCGCAACTAAAATATCTACACCTTTGCGTAAACGCATCATTTGCGGATTAATTTTAACACCACCGTACACCACAAACGAACTAATATTAGAGTGCTTTGCATACTCTTCTACGTTCTCACTTACTTGTAATGCCAGCTCACGTGTAGGTGTTAAAATTAAAGCACGAACTTGGTTAACTTTGGCTTTTTGACCTTTAGATAAACGTTCAATTAGCGGTAATGTAAACCCCGCTGTTTTACCTGTACCAGTTTGTGCTGCGGCCATTACATCACGACCTTCAATGATCGCTGGAATAGCTTGAGCCTGAATTGGTGTTGGCGTTTCATAGCCCTTTTCTAAAACCGCATTAACTAAAGACTGTGATAAACCTAACCCATCAAAACTCATATAAACTCTCTTTTAAATAAGGCCAAAGTGGCCAGTTGCGCGCATTATACCGATCGTGACCAATAATGCATTGAATATTAACTCTGCACTTTATATGCTAACTTGTTGTGTAGTGACACAGGAGTTAACAATGGCAATAAAAACACAAGCAAATCAAATAACATTACAAGAATGTCTTGCAAACACCGACCCTAAACGCTTAGAAGATGCAAACCAGTTAATCGCACTGTTTGAAAAAATAACACAGGAGCCTGCGATTGTGTGGGGCAAAGATATTATCGGCTTTGGCTATTACCAATACAAATACGATTCAGGCCAAAGTGGTGAATGGCCGTTGACTGGCTTTTCGCCGCGCAAGACAAAGTTATCTATTTATATAGTGCCCGGCTTCGAACATAATGAAATTGTGACGTTACTTAATCGGTTAGGGAAACACACAAAAGGGAAAAGTTGCCTATATATTAATAACTTAAAAAATATAGATTTAGCCGTACTTGAACAACTCATCGCTTTGTCTGTTAAAATCATGAAAGTAAAATATTCCGAAAAATAAAAAAAGCGACTTAAAGCCGCTTTCATATCTCTAAGTAGAACAATTACTTAACACCCAGCTCACGCAAGCGCTCTTGTAAGTAACTATCTGCGGTATAACGCTCAGAAAGCACAACATCAGGTCGCGGGTGTAAAAATAACGGTAACGAAATACGCGATTTAGTTGACGCTTTACCCGTAGGATTAATGACTCGGTGAATCGTTGATGGAAAATAGCCACCCGATGCTTCTTGCAACATGTCGCCGATATTAATAATTAAGCTACCAAAATCACATGGCACATCTAACCAACCACCGTCAGTTTTTTGCACTTGCAAACCCGGCTCGTTTGACGCTGGTAAAACCGTCAGCAAATTAATGTCACCGTGCGCAGCGGCACGAATTGCCCCAGGCTCTTCATCACCTGTCATTGGTGGGTAATGTAAGATACGCAGCAATGTCTGCTCAGAGTTAGCAATCATGTCTTTTAAGTCGATTGAAAACTTAGCACGCACATCGGCTGGCGCTTCTGCTTGTACCCAGCTCAAAAGCGTAGCAGCAAAATCATTAGCTAAACGATAATATTCTCGAATATCTGCTTCTAATTCTGCTGGTACACGACCTTTTGGATAAACATGAAAGTATTCTTTAATGTCTTTTACTGTAAAGCCTTTTGCAACTTCCGATACTGATGGCGGGAAATAACCATCTTGGGTGTCTTTAGAAAATAAAAACGCATGTTTTTGCTCAGAATTAAAAAAATCCTGCCAATTTTTATAAATTGATTCAACTAAAGACTGCGGTATTGGGTGGTTTTTTAATACACCAAAGCCAGTATTTCTAAGAGACTCAACAAATTGAGCGGCCGCATCACTCGCTTTATAATCAACGGTAGGTAGTTGCATGTTCGTATCCAATGAATTAAGTTGTCAAAAGCCTTTGCTAATCATAGCAGTTGCTTCATTGTTGCGCTGCGCGAGCATAATAAAATAGCCTAAAAAACATAAGGACTTATGTCCTCTCTAGATTAGTGACAAACCAAGCTTTGATACAGATCAACATTCGTTTATTCTGCAAAATGATAAAATCAAATTGAAATCAAACCGTTATTAAAATGGTCTACTCTTAAATAATCTCCTCTTTCTATCAACAGTAAGGCACATTTCATGCGACAAAAGGTAACATTTAAAAGTGGTGAATTAACCCTTGCCGGACAATTAGAGTCACCCGCCAGTGAGGTTAAATTTTACGCCCTATTCGCCCACTGCTTTACCTGCGGTAAAGATATTGCCGCTGCCAGTAGAATTAGCCGCGCTCTCACTCAACAAGGCATTGCGGTATTACGCTTTGATTTTACAGGCCTTGGTAACAGTGATGGTGATTTTGCTAACAGCAACTTTTCATCAAATATCCAAGATTTAATCGCAGCCGCGGATCATCTGCGCGAGCATTTTAAAGCCCCCCAGTTATTAATTGGCCACAGCTTAGGTGGCGCGGCGGTACTTGCAGCTGCTGAACATATTTCTGAAGTACAAGCCATTACCACCATTGGCGCTCCATCAGATGCCCAGCACGTTGCTCACAACTTTGCCGCTCATTTAGACGAGATCAACAATAAAGGGGAAGCAAAAGTCAACTTAGCTGGTCGCGAGTTTACAATTAAAAAGCAATTTGTAGACGACATTGCTAATTATGACCGTAGTCATATCAGCAAGTTAAAACGTGCATTATTAGTAATGCATTCCCCAATCGACGCCACTGTAAATATTTCAGAAGCCGAAAAAATATATGCATCGGCTAAACACCCAAAAAGCTTTATTAGCCTCGATAACGCCGATCATTTACTTACCAACAAAAACGATGCCGATTACGCAGCAGACGTTATAGCGTCATGGGCAAAACGTTATGTGGATTTCGATAACAGCCAATACACAGCTAAACTTAATAATGGCAATGTATTAGTGGAAGAAAAAGATCATGTGTTTACCCAGCACGTCAGCACCAAAGATCACACTTGGCTTGCAGATGAACCCATTAAAGTCGGCGGCAGTAATTTAGGACCCGATCCGTATCATCACTTATTGGCAGGCCTTGGCGCATGCACCGCGATGACTTTACGTATGTATGCAAGCCGTAAAAACTTGCCACTAGATCACGTCAAGGTAGAGTTGGACCACACTCGAGACTATCACAATGATTGCGATAACTGCGAGCAAACGGATAAGCTTGAAGCCATCACGCGAAAAATCACCCTAGTGGGTGATTTAACAAGCGAACAACGTCAGCGATTACTTGAAATCGCCGACAAATGCCCGGTTCATAAAACGCTACATAATAATCCATTAATTGTTAGTGAATTGACGACTCAGTAAACCTTTCCTGCGCGTAATACCTATTACGCGCAGCGCAAAATCAAGCTCCTAAAAAAGCGTTTATCTCATTACGCATTCGCTCAATTAACCACTTAGAACCACCGTCATACATATCGTTGTGACGAGCCTGCTCGATGGTAATTTGCTTAACAGGATATTGACTTAACTCACGCTCGTTAAGCAATACGTCTGCATCAGCTGGATAATCACTGCCGCGCAATGTCAGCACAAGTATATTTTTATTACGTGGCAATAACATACGGCGATGATCTAAGGTGATCACTGCACTCACTTCGTTTGGGTAGATTGCCGCGTAAAGCGCTGAGATATCACCGCCATTGGAATGACCAAATAACGTTAACTGGCTAAAGTCATACGCTGGGTAGCGAACGTTCAACTCATTCACTAAGAATTTGAGGGTCACGACACCTCGGTGCCAATTTTCCATGCGCGTTGCCATATAAGGCTGGTTAGGATCCAGTGCAGGATCGCCTTTTAATTCATGAGCAACGGCAATGGTTAAATAGCCTCTGCTGGTAAAAATATCAGCAGCAAATTGATAGTCAGTATGAGAGATACCATAACCGGCGTTAATGAAAACCACTGGGCATTTGTTTTGTTCACTGCAACTTAATCCATTACTTGGCAATGCGATATTTATCGCAATAGCACGGTCGCGGTTTTTATCAACGATCACCTCATTATTGGCATAGCTCAGGGTACTTAAGCTAAATAAAACAAATACTACGAGGGATTGTAAAGTGTGGAACATCGTATGATCTTTATAATTTTTATTTAATTTACAATGAGTTTAATTTTTTTAGTGTAATTTGTATATGACTTAGGCTCAGGTAAAACCCCTTACTTTCAGCAAAGTTAAAATTAATTAAAAATATATGCGATAATGACCGTAATATTTACGTTTATCTAGAAAGTAGCCATGAAATCATATAGCAGCATTGAACAACGCATCGACATCTTACAAAGCCGAATTGAAGCTTACAAAGACGAAATCGCGGTATTACAAGCCGAGCCAAAAAATAATAACGAACGTATTATTTTTAAATTTATTGAAACCGGTAGCACGGGAAAAACCAAAGATTTCGTTCGTGAATTAGGGATTAAATCACCACGCGATAGCCTGTATTCATCAGGCGATGTATCAAAACTTATCAAAGAAGGTGCAAGTGATATTACCCCTGCACTACTCGAAATTGCCAGAGCACTTGCCAGTGCACGAAACAAAAATGGCCCTGCCTGCTAATTTTGCACAAGATTAGCCGTGAAATAACGGCTAATCTACCAACTCGATATCTAAACCAGTTAATAAGTTTAACGCTTCAAGCCGCTCAAACTTGGCATTACTCACTTCATTATTTTTTATATCAATATTAAACTGGCTCGCACCAACAAAATTAGCTTTATTAAGGTTAGTTTGATGAAATAGGCTATCTCTAAAATCTGTGCCAGTAAAATCACTCGCGGCCAAGTTAGCATGTCTAAAATCAACATTTTTAGCAAAACAGTCTGTCATCGTTAAGGCTTTTAGCTGCGATTCAAAAAAAGAGCTATGACTTAACTCACAGCTTTTAAAGCTGACAGGCGCGGTTAATGCCAATTGCGGCCAATTAACCTGCCCCCAAACAATGCTGTTTAACTTGCAACTTTTAAAACTCACCTCTTCTAGTGAGCTGTAGTTCCAACTTAAGTCACTCAAGTTGCAGTTCATAAACTCGCAATCAATAAAGCGGCAACTACTAAATTGGCTTTGACTAAAATCGCATTCTATAAACTGGCATTGTTCAAACTCTATGTCGCTAAAGCGCTGCGATGTAGCCGTACAGTTTGCAAATTGCTGATCGTAATAATCGTTTTGTGAAAACATCAAACCGCTTCTTTAGCTAAATCACTCTTAAGTGCCAAAACAGCTATAAAAATAAGCCCAAGCACAGGTACTAAGCCTAAAAACCCACCTATCACGGCAACAATAATAGGCGTTGTTGTTTTACGTTTTCCCAAAAAGTAACTAACAAGCGCAAATACAGGCACCAAAACTAAGATGATTGTTCCCAAAAGCGTCGCATCAATAGACATATTATTCCTTTATTATTTTATTTAACTGATAAATTAAAGCACAAAAAAACCCTTAGGCATACACCTAAGGGTTTTTTAATCAATTGCAAAATTAAGTGCTAATTAATCACTTATTCTGCTGACTTTTCTGCTTTTTCAACAACACTGATAGCAAGCTCAGTTAGCGAATCCGCATTAGCCTTGCTTGGGGCATCTGTCAGTAAACACGACGCTTGTGTTGTTTTAGGGAATGCAATTACGTCACGAATATTATCGGTGCCGCAAAGTAGCATAACCAAACGGTCTAGGCCAAATGCTAAACCTGCATGAGGTGGCGTGCCGTATTTAAGAGCATCTAGTAAGAAACCGAATTTATCTTGCTGCTCTTGTGCTTCAATCCCTAGTATTCTAAATGCAGCTTCTTGCATATCAGCATTATGGATACGTACAGAGCCACCACCTACTTCGTAGCCGTTTAATACCATGTCGTATGCATCTGAAATAGCCGCTGCAGGGTTCGCTTCAAGCTCACTTGCACTGATCTCTTTTGGTGCTGTAAATGGGTGATGTACGGCGTGTAATGTGCCTTCGTCATCTTCTTCAAACATTGGGAAGTCAACAACCCAAAGTGGTGCCCAGCTATCAAGGTTAGTGATTTCTAAATCAACACCGATCTTAAGACGTAATGCGCCCATCGCTTCATTTACTGTGTTGCGTTTGTCTGCACCAAATAAAATGATGTCACCCGTTTGTGCATTAGTACGCGCAAGTAGCTCATTGATCACTTCTTCATTTAAGAATTTAGCGATAGGTGATTGTACGCCTTCAGCGCCTGCATCGCGGTCGTTTACTTTCATCCATGCCAGACCCTTCGCACCGTAAATACCAATAAACTTAGTGTAGTCATCTAGTTGCTTACGAGAAAGCGCGGCACCGCCTGGCACAGTTAATACCGCAACGCGGCCTTTTTCGTCATTGGCAGGGCCAGAGAATACTTTAAACTCAACGTCTTTTACTAAATCAGCAACGTCAATAAGCTCCATCGGGTTACGTAAGTCAGGCTTGTCCGAACCAAAACGGCTCATTGCCTCTGCGTAAGGCATCACTGGGAAATCACCTAAATCAACGTTTAATAATGACTGCCACATTTCACGGATCATTTTCTCAGTCATACCACGTACTTGATCTGAGCTCATGAATGAAGTCTCTAAATCTATTTGGGTAAACTCTGGTTGACGATCCGCACGTAAATCTTCATCACGGAAACATTTAACGATTTGGTAGTAACGGTCAAAGCCCGACATCATCAACAATTGTTTAAACAACTGTGGAGACTGCGGTAAAGCGTAAAAGCTACCTTTGTGAACACGACTCGGTACTAAGTAATCACGTGCGCCTTCTGGGGTTGCTTTAGTTAGTACTGGTGTTTCAATATCTAAGAAACCGTTTTCATCTAAAAAACGACGAACAAAGCTGCTCGCTTTAGCACGTAACTTAATACGATCACTCATTTCTAGGCGGCGAAGGTCTAGATAACGGTATTTTAAGCGACGTTCTTCAGAGTTCACTTGGTTAAAATCAAGTGGTAATGGCTCTGAACGGTTGATGATAGTTAAGCTAGTGCCTAAAATCTCAACTTCACCGGTGGCCATGTCTTTATTGATTTGGCTTTCTGGGCGAGCACGTACAACACCTTTAAGCTGAACACAGAACTCTTGACGTAATTTATTAGCTGTATCCATTAAGCCTTCAACTTCAGGATCGAATACAACTTGCACTAAACCTTCTCTATCGCGTAAATCGACAAAAATTAACCCACCAAGGTCACGACGTTTATTGATCCAACCACATAATTCAACTTCTTGATCTACGTGAGTTTTATTTAGCTGTCCGCAGTATATAGAGCGCATAGTATTCCTGTCAGTGTAAGACTAATAGCCGCTTTCCCTAAGAATTTGACGTTTTTGGGGAGATAAAGCCACTATTTATAAATCATTTTAGGGGAAGCATTATACCCAAGTTACTTGAAAATGCGAGCCTCGCAGCGTCCTGTTAGCATTCAATTTTCAGTCATTCTAGATATTTGTTACACTAACAAAAACACACTATCAGTTAACCATTTTATGTTGTATTTAGGGTGTCCGCAGTGGTCAAGTACCGCGTGGAAAGGTAATTTATTATCAAGTCACTGCAAAAATGCCGAGATGCTCCACGAGTACGCTCAGGTGTTTAACTCCGTTGAGGGCAATACCAGTTTCTATGCTGATCCCAGCGTAGACTCATTAAACCGCTGGCGTGGGGCTGTTAATAGTGACTTTAAATTTACGTTTAAATTTCACCGACGCTTTAGTCATGAATTGCAACTGACAAATGTAGATGATGAACTGACTGCTTGGTTTAACTTGTTTGAACCATTATTGCCCCATATTGGGCAGATCATGTTACAGCTTCCCAGTAGTTTTAGTCCGCAGCAATTGCCATTATTAGCGCAGTTTATTACAAAACTGCCCACAGGTTTGAGTTATGGCGTGGAAGTACGCCATCCTGAGTTTTTCAAAAAAGGCGCGGCGGAAATTGCGTTAAATCAGCTACTAATTGCAAACAACATCAACCGAATAGCCATGGATACCCGCGCGCTGTTTGCTGTCAAAGCTAATACAGCGGCGCTCATTGATGCCCAGCAAAAAAAGCCGCATCTACCCGTACATGCAATTGCAACAGGCAGTCAACCTATGGCTCGCTTTGTGATTGCCGATTTAGAGCACGATTATAAAAGCTATTACCAACCTTGGCTTAAAAAAGTAAAACAATGGCTTGATGAAGGCAAACACCCGTATGTATTTTTTCATACCGCAGATAACCGCCAAGCCCCATTGTTAGCGCGGGCATTTTGTGAAGATTTAGGTTACGATCACCCAGTGCTCAGCCCTTTTATTGGCGAAAAGGAAGCCAGCCAAGCGAGTCTTTTTTAATTTATTAACGACAGAAGTATTAAATGAGTGATTTTAAACGCTACTTTACTGGCTACCCAGAGCAAATTGTCAGCCAAGTTATACAGCTTATTGATAATGATAAACACGGCGCGTATTTAACTAAAAAATACCCGCATGCCCATACCATCACCAATGACAAGTCGTTGTACACATACGCCACGGAACTTAAAAAACGCTATTTAAAAAACGCGCCGCCGTTTGGCCGCGCCGCATTTAAAAAACAAGGCGACATGGTGACTAACGCACTAGGCACACACACCTATCGTATGCAGGGAAAAACCCGCAAACACGATTTAGCCATAAATAGTGATTTACTGTGCGCACCAGAAGCATTGCTAAAAGCTTTAGTCGTCCACGAGCTCGCCCACTTTAAAGAAAAAGACCACAACAAAAGCTTTTATCAGTTATGTTGTCACATGGAGCCAAACTACCACCAGCTAGAGCTCGATTTACGAATATTTTGTGTGTTAGTGACACAAGGGAAAAACCCTTATTTAGACTTCAACAGAAAGCATCATTAAGCAGCACAAAAAAGTGAAGATTCTGTTTTAGCTCTACCATTTCCCTTTGCCAAATAAAGTAAATTATCACATTGGGAAATAACAGCATCTAATTCAGCTGTCCCTGTTAATTGAATGACTCCGGCTGAAAAACTAGCAGAAAAAATAAATGACGTGCTATTCCACTGATTATGCGCTTCAAAAGTAACTCTAATTTCGTCAAGTAGTGCCTGTGCCTCTATTTTATCTACAGTATTCAGCACCAATAAAAACTCTTCTCCACCAAATCGACAAAGCCTATCTGTTTTTCGTATTCGGTTTTGTACTATCGTGCTAAAAGTCTCCAATACCTCATCTCCCGTCCCATGACCATAGGTATCATTGATTTTTTTAAAATGATCTAAATCTATGAGGCAAATACACATAGATGTATTGACAGGCATTAATTTATTAATCCACGTATACATCGCTCTACGATTCATCGCACCGGTTAATGTGTCTGTTTCTGCTAACTTTTTAGTAAAGCGCTGACGCTGCCAAAGCCAAATTATTAATAAAACTAATAACAATACAACCAAGTTTAAAATAATTAATCGTAAGTTTTGCGTTTTTAGCTGTAAGTTCTGCTTTTCATGCTCAGCTTTTATTCGCTCAAGTACAAGTAGCTCAACATCCCTTTGTAGATAATTACCAAGTTTATCTAGAGACGAGTTTAAAGAGTGAAGGATCAGTTTTTTTTCTGCCAATAAACTAATAGACGATGCCCGCACCGCAAGCTCAGATTCACCGATCAATTGATAAGATAAACGCTCTAACTCAGCACTATCTCGAAAATCAGCATCTCTAAATTTTTCTTGATGAGACTGCACATACTTTTCTAAACGTTTAATTGAAATAAGTACGTTATTACGCTCGTTATTAAGTGCATACAGTAGAGTTTGTATTGCAATACTTCTTACCGTTTCAGTTAAAACTTTAGAATCGAAACTAAGTGAAGCACTTGATAGAATGTCTGCTGCAAGATTTAGATCCTCATCTTTTTGTCTGTGTATTAGCACGCCCGCTTTTGCAAGAAGCGCATATAACTTTGCCGAATTAGATAAGTTTTTAGTTTCTACTTTCTGTATGAAATTATTTGATATTGCTAATGCTTTTTCGTATTCACCTACCTGCGCCAATACAAATGCAAACTGAAAATGTGGCTCAGGGTAATCTATGCTCTCTAGGTAATGCGCATTTATTGAAAAAAGTTGTTGTATATACTCATCTGCTCGCTCATACGCCCCCATTAAATAAAAACTAGATATGACTCTTCTGAGTACAAATTCTTTTGAATAAAAAAAATCCCCTTTAGAATCTTCAAAAGTTGGCAGCTCAGGTAATGCATATAAATACTCTATTAAAGCGGCAATGGTTTCTCCTGCACGAAATGATAACGACTGACCTAAGGCCGCAGAAACTTGAGCTGCGGCTTGCTTTTCTCCTCTGTCGATTAGTTCTGCTTTTAAAAGCCTGATCGAGTCAAGCGGCGTATCACCGTAAACGGTGAAATAGCTAGATTTTTGCGCCGCATAGAGTGTGGGATCTATCGTTAATAATGCCTCCCAGTCCTGCTCAGTAATTTTATAGGCAACTTTAACACCTGCCCTCTTCGCTAATTCTTTTCGTTTATTAAAAACCTGATAGTTAAAAATTTTACTTTGTAATGTCGGACTTTGTAACATACCCATTTTACTTGCACTTTCTATGAAGTTTTTTTCTGATATTTGATTAGTAAAAAACCGCATAGAGAGTTCAACATAGTCGTAAAAGCTATCTTTATTTGTTTGTGAAAAAACACTTTGGCTTGCGATTAAAAGCAAGCCTGCAAGTGAGCTTTTTAAAAGTTTATAATACATTATTATTTTTGTTTCCTTGTAAAATCATAAACTAGGAAGAGAGTGAGAGTAACTAATCCCAATAGTCTAAAGTTTGATATAGCCTATTTAGTAACTGTAAATTTAGTTAGACCAATCAATTGTCCTGACTCAGTGACAACGTGTACTTGCCACTTACCAACAGAGTTTGCAGGAAAGTTGACTTTATGCGTCCATGCTCTATAGCCTTGATCTCGGCCACCACTGATGTTTAATGCAATGCGATCCACTATTTCACGGTTATGGATCCACACATGAAATATTTTTTCGTTTAATCCTCTTGGTGCTTTAACGGCAGTCCAACTATACAGGCCTTGTTGATGTAATGAGTTAGCGTCAAGGTGCTTAATACTGCCTACGGGTTTACGCTGCTCAACATCAACTTGATGCGACAAAGTGATGTCTGTTAAACGAAGCGCTGCGGGAGGTACCCAACTACGTAGCTGCCATAAACCAGCACTTAGCATACACAGCAGTAACACTAATAATGGAAACCGCCACCATCGAGCGTTAGGCATTAAATTACCTAAACTCGGCAAGGTGAAAATAATCGCTGTGATCAAAGCTATCCCTAAACTCTGGCTTGTAGTGAGATTAAGTAGAATTGGCAAAGTAACTAAAATAACTACAAACAGCGCAAAGTTATGAAATACTGTAAACAGAATGCTGTGCTTGGCTAACTTTTTATAATAAAGAGGATCGACAACCGATATAAACGCGCAAAGTATAATTAAGGATGTAAAAACAGCTTGTGGATGGTTCCACGAAGTCACAGCTAAAAAAAACGGCAAAGCAAAAAACAAACTTTCTTGCTGCACCATTTGCAGGGCAAAACGCATAAAGTTAGGCGATACTGCCACGCCAAAGCGCTGCTCCACTTTATCACGCAACCAGTTATCAACTATCAACCACCCCCAACTAACAAGTAATAGTATGGCTATAATTTGCGAGTATGACTCTTTACGCTCAACCAACACATAACTTGCCACCCCACTACAAAATGCGAAAACCGCCAATAAACCTGGCCGCTGTTGCATCATAATTATAAATTTTGTAATTAAATTTTTAAAATAGCTCATTAAATAGAGGGTCCGCATAGGTCTGAATAATTGCAGTATTAAAACTG
The DNA here is from genome assembly GCF_005886375.1 of Pseudoalteromonas sp. S1727. Lineage (NCBI taxonomy): Bacteria > Pseudomonadati > Pseudomonadota > Gammaproteobacteria > Alteromonadales > Pseudoalteromonadaceae > Pseudoalteromonas > Pseudoalteromonas sp. S1727. Next base: position 15,238 of record NZ_PNDT01000111.1, on the reverse strand, counting down.
CCAGCGCAGCATCTTAATATATGCATACACGCTTTACACTTTGTAGTTGCAAAAAATTAATCGTTAGCAATGAGCAACTATGTCTATTTTTCTTGGTATCTACGTGAGATCTCTTCATTAACCCAGTACAGTAATTGTTTTATTGCTTTTGAGAGCACCTGATTTTGCCGCACAATATAGCCTAAGCTCGTGGTTGGAAATTGTGGTAACGCGGTGACTGTCGTGGTTAAGTTTGCTTTACTACGTAGTGAAAATTCTGGCACGATAGCGACACCAAATCCGGCTTCAGCCCAATCAATTTGCGCATCCACACTGCCCACTTCCATTACTCGGTAATCAGGTAAATTTAACGACGGTAATGCACTATCGAGTAACTCTCGCGTTCGCGTATCGTGGCCGAGTAAAATTAATGTGGGTGGCTCGGTTAGCGTTATAGTGTTGTTATTTTTAGCTTGCTGCCATAACTGTAAATGATTACCCAGCGCACACCATTTTATTTGCTGTAGCTGGGTAAAGTGCAGCGGCTCACTTTCTTTTTGGGCAATAACAAACCCTAAATCAGCTTCGGCATTTTTAACCAACGCCGATGCTTGTGAAGACGTCGTATTGAGCAAAGTAAAATCAATACCTGGAAACTGACGTTTAAACAGCTGAAACGGCTCAATCAATAATAACCGAGAAATAATATCACTGGCCGCAATCGTCAAGGTGCCTTGGCGTAGCTCATTAATCGCATTTAAATCAGATTGGCACACCTGTAATTCCCACAAGGTTTTTTGCCCAGACTGCAATAGCCGTAAACCTGCTTGCGTTAAACTAAACGGATTACGCTCGATCAGTTTTACCCGTGTCATTTTTTCTAGTTGCTTAATATGCAAACTGACATTGGGCTGCGTCATATGCAGCGCATTGGCGGTTTTACCAAAATGTTTTAGTTCCGCCAATGTAACAAAGGTTTTTAACCAATGAATATCTAACATCTTGATGTCCTTGATCACCCAAATTGATATGAAATTCTTATCAGGATAATAATTATAATTAATTTCTCTTATTTAGATAGTGGGCATACCATATTCATTCAATCAATTTGGAGAGTAAATTATGCCGTCAATTGTTGTTGTAGGTGCAAACTGGGGTGATGAAGGTAAAGGCCGCATCGTCGATTTTTTAGCAGAGAACGCATCTGCAAGCATTCGCTTTCAAGGTGGTAACAACGCCGGTCATACCGTGGTGAATGAGTTTGGTACCTTTAAACTACACCAATTACCAAGCGGTATTTTTAACCCAGATTGTATTGCCGTATTAGGCCCCGGTATGGTGATAAGCCCTGGTGCATTAAGCGAAGAAATCGCTGAAGTAAAAGCCGCTGGTGTTGAAGTAAAGCTGTGTATTTCTGATCGTGCAACCCTGTGCTTGCCGTTACACGCCCTAGAAGACACACTTGAAGAACAACGTTTAGGTGATGCTGCGTACGGTTCGACGCGTCAAGGTATTGCGCCAGCATACGGCGACCGCGTCATGAAAAAAGGCATTTTAGTGGGTTGGTTAAATCAACCAGAAGTTTTATTAGAGCGCATTCAATTTATGCTCGATTGGAAAATGCCACAGCTCAAAGCCCTTTACCCAAGTTGTGATTATTCACAAACGGCTGAACAAATAACTCAATGGCTATTAGACGTCACTGCTCCGTGGCGTGCATTTATCTGTAATGTTACAGAGCCTTTAAAAGCGCTGCAAAAGCAAGATGCCAACTTATTATTTGAAGCGCAACTAGGCGCTGGCCGGGATTTAGTCTATGGCGAATACCCGTATACTACATCATCAAACGTAACTGCCGCCTATGCAGGAATTGGCAGCGGTTTACCTGCGCTGCGCCCTGAACGTGTTATTGCTGTGGCTAAATCGTTTAGTTCATCTGTGGGTACAGGCACACTCGTTACCGCCATGGCAGAGCAAGATAACTTTCGCGAAAGCGCCAATGAATACGGCGCCGTAACAGGCCGCCCTCGTGATATGGGTTATTTTGATGCGATTGCAACCCGTAATGGGGTTGAGCTACAAGCAGCCACTGAAATTGCTTTAACCAAAATTGATTGCCTATCTGGCATGACAGATTTAAAAATCTGTATTGGTTATGCAGGCGATCACAGCGAAAACCCTATTTGGCCACAAACAGCCGCTTTAACGCCAATATATGAAAGTATGCCAGCGTGGCATGAAGATATTACCGGTTGTCGTACCTTTGACAGTCTACCTGCGGCCGCTCAACACTATGTTGAACGCATCGAAGCACTGATGGGCGTACCTGTGAGTATGGTATCTGTAGGCCCTGAGCGTGAGCAAATGATTATCCGCTAATTATGTAATTGGGTTTCATTTAGAAACCCATATTCCTAAAGACTTGGATTCAAGTTACTTAAACCAAAAAGCGCAAGAGACACTTGCGCTTTTATTGTTTTACTTAAAGCTGTAAAGCTCCGTAGCTTTATAAACCAAGCTCAGCCATAAAATCATCGTCTGCATCGCTTGCGTTAGCCGCCTCTTCTGCCGCTTTTTGTTTCTCGGCTTTATGCTTTGCTTCGTTTTCAATAATATCGTCAGGGTCCACCGCTTCACTAATATCAAAGTCATGTAGTTTAATGAACTCAGTTTTATCCATCGCTAATTCTAAGTAAAAGATATTTTGTTTGCTGGTAGTGAATGTCACTCGTCGTGCCTGTGGTCTGTCCATCGTCGTATCAACAGAAATTTGCACTTGCTTATTAATAGCCATCATTTTCGGCTGGTTTTGCGTGATTGAGGTATGTAGTTGCTCGCGTACTTTTGAGGTGAAATCACCCACGATCTGATTCATCAATTCACCAAGCACATTTGATACGTCGTCTGATAGGTGACTGTGTGCCAGCTCTTCTTCAGGCATCCCCATGCTGCGCATATAATCGTGATAAATTTCCATTGCTGCTTGCGAAGTAAAGTTAGTAATAACTAGCCCTGTAAAGCCACCATCAAACAATACAAAGCAACCGATATCAGGTCGCATACAGGTACGTGTTATCTTTTGTACCATGGCTGAATAACTAATATCGTTACCACTTGCTGATGATAAAACGCCTGTTACTGAATGACACAGCGTTGCCAAAATGTCGTCCGTACTAATTACTTTACTTTTGCTCATAAACTTCTCTTTTTATACTTGTTATTCATTATTCTAGCCAAGCTACTGAAATTATCACTGACTATCCAGCATAAAATGCTAAAATAGCCCTATTATTTTTTAAAGAGACTGTTTGTGTGACTGTAAAAGACAGTATTTATGCCACAGAGCAAGCGGTTAAAGATTTTAGCTTTGACCAACATGTAGTAGAAGTTTTCCCTGATATGATCCAGCGTTCAGTGCCGGGTTACGCCACCATTGTCAGCACCATGGGTAAGTTAGCAGGCGAATACGCTCAGAGTAATTCAAACCTGTATGATTTAGGCTGCTCGCTTGGCGCAGTAACGTTAAGTATGCGTCGTAATATCCGCACCGACAACTGCCATATTATTGCCGTGGATAACTCACAAGCCATGGTTGAGCGCTGTAAGTTGCATTTACAGGGATTTCGCTCAGAGGTGCCGGTTACAGTAACCCTTGGCGATATTAACGAACTCGCTATTGAAAACGCATCAGTGGTTGCGATGAACTTTACTTTGCAGTTTATTCCTCCAGCACAGCGCCTAGCTGTACTTGAAAAAATTTACGCCAATTTAAAGCCCGGCGGTGTACTGCTATTGAGTGAAAAAATCAAAGGTGAAAATGAGCAATGTGACAACTTGCTAATTGATTTACATCATGATTTTAAACGTCACAATGGCTATTCAGAACTTGAAATCAGCCAAAAGCGTACCGCGATTGAAAATGTTATGCGCCCAGATACATTAAACACTCATCTTAATCGCCTTACTAATATTGGCTTCAGTCAAACTCAAGTGTGGTATCAGTGTTTTAACTTTTGCTCGTTGGTAGCAATTAAGTAATTTAGGAAATATTCAATGTCTTTATGGTTTAACCAATTTTACGCCGCTATCGCACAAAGCCCGCTGAGTCATTGGCTAGAAACATTGCCAAGCCAATTAAAGCACTGGCAAAACGAGGCTAGCCACGGCGATTTACCAAAATGGCAAAAGGTGTTAAAAAACCTGCCAGAAGTGACCACTAATCATGTAAATATCTCTGATAAAGTAGAAATTGGCGCTGCTGGCGAAATGTCTGAAGGTGAGCAAAAGCAAACCATTCATTTATTAAAACGCATGATGCCGTGGCGAAAGGGCCCGTTTAGTGTGCACGGAATTGAAATAGATACTGAGTGGCGTAGTGATTGGAAGTGGGATCGTTTACTGCCGCATATTGAGCCCCTTAAAGGCCGTACCGTATTAGATATTGGCTGTGGCTCTGGCTATCACTTATGGCGTATGCGCGGTGAAGGGGCTGAATTTGTAGTGGGGATTGACCCATCAGATTTATTTCTATGCCAGTTCCAAGCTATCAAACACTTTAACCCAGACGAAAATGTTCACTTATTACCGCTTGGTGTTGAAGCCCTGCCTGAATTGAAGGCGTTTGATACAGTATTTTCAATGGGCGTGCTTTATCATCGCCGTTCACCTATTGATTTTTTAGCGCAATTAAAGGCACAACTTCGCTCAGGCGGTGAGCTCGTGCTTGAAACACTGGTGATTGAAGGCGATGAAAACACAGTATTAGTGCCTACTGACCGCTATGCAAAAATGCGCAACGTGTGGTTTATTCCAAGCACGAGCGCATTAAAGCTGTGGATGGAGCGCGTTGGGTTTAAAGATGTACAAGTAAAAGACTGTGCAATTACCACGCTTGAAGAACAACGTAAATCTGATTGGATGGAAAATGAGTCACTCGCCGACTTTTTAGATCCAAACGATATAAGTAAAACGATTGAAGGCTACCCTGCACCACTGCGTGCAATTTTAACGGCTAAAGCCTAACAACAGCTTAAAAGTGGTGAAAGTGCCTATACTTGCTACTTTCACCCCATCACTTGAAACTTTACTTATACGGACAACTGTCCTTGTGAATATTGTTAAAGTTATTTTTGAACTAGCCGCGCACCTGCAATTGTTGTAAAATACGCGCGTTTCTAAGCATACACATGCAAAACCATGCAACTTTTTTGAGGAAATCCTGTGAGCGAACAAAAACAGTCTCTAAGTTATAAAGACGCGGGCGTAGATATCGATGCCGGTAACGCACTTGTTGAGCGTATTAAAGGCGTAGTTAAAAAAACCCGTCGTCCTGAAGTTATGGGCGGAATTGGTGGCTTTGGCGCACTTTGTGAAATCCCAGCTGGTTATAAGCAACCAGTATTAGTTGCAGGCACTGACGGTGTAGGTACTAAGCTACGTTTAGCTATCGATTTGAAAAAGCATGATACCGTGGGTATCGATTTAGTTGCTATGTGTGTAAATGACCTTATCGTTCAAGGCGCTGAACCATTATTTTTCCTAGATTATTATGCAACGGGCAAGCTCGATGTTGATACTGCGGCTGACGTAGTAACCGGTATCGGCAAAGGCTGTGAGATCTCTGGCTGTGCATTAATTGGTGGTGAAACTGCTGAAATGCCAGGTATGTATGAAGGTGAAGATTACGACATGGCTGGTTTTTGTACTGGCGTAGTTGAAAAAGCAAATATCATCGATGGCACTAAAGTAGCTGCGGGTGATCAACTAATCGCGCTTGCATCTAGCGGTCCACATTCAAATGGTTTTTCTTTAATTCGTAAAGTACTTGAAGTATCAAATGCAGATACCAGCGCTGAATTTGAAGACGGTAAAACCTTAGGCGACACACTACTTGAGCCAACGCGTATTTACGTTAAACCGCTTCTTGAATTATTCAAGCAAGTTGACGTACATGCTCTTTCGCATATCACAGGTGGCGGCTTTTGGGAAAACATCCCACGCGTTTTACCTGAATCTGCAAAAGCGGTAGTTAAAGGTGATAGCTGGCAGTGGCCTGGTATTTTCAACTGGCTACAAGAAAACGGTAATATCACAACTCATGAAATGTACCGTACATTCAACTGTGGCGTAGGCATGGTTTTAGTTGTTCCAGCCGATAAACTTGAGCAAAGCTTAAGCATCTTAAAAGATCTTGGCGAAAACGCATGGCACCTTGGTGAAATCCACGATGCTAAAGCGGGCGAAGAGCAAGTAGAAATCCTAGGCGGCCGTGATTAATGGCCCCTTCTCGTCTAGTAGTCTTAATTTCAGGCAGTGGCTCAAATTTACAAGCCATTATAGATGCCTGTAATAATGGCGAGATAAACGCAAACATAGCGGCTGTGATCAGCAATAAAGCAGACGCTTATGGCCTAGAACGAGCAAAAAAGGCGGGCATTGCAACAGCGGTACTCAGCCATAAAGATTTTGACTCGCGCGAAGCCTATGATGCGCAATTAATGAACGTTATTGATTCTTTTACACCAAATCTAGTTGTATTAGCTGGGTTTATGCGTATTCTTACTCCTAGCTTAGTGCAAAAATTTAAAGGAAAAATGTTGAACATTCATCCTTCTTTGTTGCCTAAGTATCAGGGGCTGAATACCCACCAAAGAGCAATTGATGCAAAAGACGACGTTCATGGCGTAAGTGTGCACTTTGTCACTGAAGAATTAGACGGCGGACCGGTTATTCTTCAAGCCAAAGTTCCGGTGCTGGCAGATGATACTGCCGAGACACTTGCACAACGAGTGCACGCGCAAGAGCATATAATCTACCCTTTGGTGGTCAAATGGTTCAGTGAACAACGACTTACGATGGAAGCAGATTATGCAGTTCTTGACAAAAAACAACTTCCTGCACACGGCGCACACTACCCAGAATAAAAAACAAAGTGCCTTGCTATTTTGTGCAGGCACTTTATTACTTCCTACTGGTTTAATGGCCGGTGAACTTACTCAATTTGAAGCTAACTATGATATTTTGCGCAAAGGTGAAAGTCATGGCCAAGGTGTTCGCACATTAAAAAAATTAGCGGATAACAGCTACCAAGTTAGCTACCACAGTGATATTGAGTGGATGATCTTCTCAGACTCACGCAAAGAAACATCAAACTTCACGTATACTGATGAAAAAGTAACCCCTGTCAGCTATAGTATGATCCGCACCGGCACCGGTCCAGATAAAGAATATACACTGCAATTTGATAACGCTAAAAAACAAATTAGTAGCAGCGAGAGCAAATACCCACTCGAGTGTCAGTGGACAGATCAATTCCAAGACTCTATTTCATACCAAGTACAAGTTCGTGAAGAGTTAAAAATGGGTAAAACCAGTTTTTCATACCCACTGGTAGACAAAAAAGGGAATTGTCGCGACTATAATTTTGAAGTCGTTGGTAAAGAAATGATTTCATTACCAATCGGTAATATTGAAGCGATTAAAGTAAAACGTCTTTACGATAACGACAAACGCCAAGCATTAGCCTGGTTTGCCCCTGAAATGGACTACATGCTAGTCAGAATGTGGAAAGGCGAAAAAGGCATGGAACAGTTTGAAGTGCAGCTTAAGTCATTCACAGTTACCAGCCCTGTTGCAGTTCCAGAAGCCGTAAAAAGCGAAATTGCCCCAGAGTAAATTTGTTTCCTAGATAAAATGAAAGGCCCAAGTATGACATTCATAACTTGGGCTTTTCGTTTTATGACTTATGACTAATCCACACTTTAAAACTGACGGCTGACGGCTGACGGCTGACGGCTAAATTAACTCACCCATTTTAAACAGTGCAAATTCACCAGGCTCCATTTTTTGCCAACGTTCGTCGTTGGTCAGTGGTCGAGTTGCAATTACAGTCACCACATCATTCGGCGTGGTTTCTTGTTGAAAATCCACCACCATATCTGCATCAATTAACGTTGCTTTACCAAACGGCGCGCGACGGGTGATCCAATGTAAGTTATTAGTACAATACGCCAGTACATATACACCATCGGTAAGAAGCATGTTAAATACGCCCTTTTCTCGCAACGTGTGAGCAAGCTTCGCTGCATAACGAAAAACCGAAGCCATATTCGATGGTCGTTTTGGGTATTTCTCGCGAATTTTGTCGAGCAACCAACAAAAAGCCAGCTCACTGTCAGTGTTACCTACCGGTCGGTAATACTCAGGTTTTAAATCATGGTAATTCGAAAGTTGACCATTATGAGCATAGGTCAGCTCCCTGCCCCATAATTCGCGAGTAAACGGGTGGGTGTTTTCAAGGCACACACGGCCTCGGTTACCTTGGCGAATATGGCTTATTACCGATACACTTTTGATTGGATACGCCTTTACTAACTTGGCAATCTCAGATTGGCAGCTCGGCTCAGGATCTTTAAAGGTACGACAGCCCTTACCTTCATAAAAAGTAATGCCCCAGCCATCTTTATGAGGGCCCGTGTTACCACCGCGCTCTAACAACCCTGAAAAACTAAAACAAATATCCGTAGGCACATTCGCCGACATGCCAAGCAACTCACACATAAAATAAATTAACCTTTAGACTATTCTTATACTTTTAAAATATGGCTTCTAAAAAGAGTAAACCCGTAACCTAGGCTGTAGCTGCATTGTTAAACATAAGCTGCAGCAAGGCAAGTAAGAAAAACTAAAATACATTGCGTATAATTTTCTTAAAAACCGTACAGACTAATTGTGACTTTAGCAGTATGCTGAAGTATACAGCGTGTAAATTTAAGCCTCTGATATTTTTACTAAGCTACTTGATAATTATTCGCTCTAGCGCTACTCTAACCAAAGGTGGTCTGACCTCTATTAAGGATTAAATACATGACACTCATATTTGTACTTGGTTTAATCGTGCTGCTTAGCATCGCGAGTTACCACAGAGCGAGTTGGAATACTGCCTTAGGCGTTTCCATCGCAACACTTGTTATTGGTACCTTTGCAGGTGCTTTTGGCGCAATTAGCTGGTTGATCTTTTTGATCATCGCAGTGCCACTGTCTGTTACTGGTATTCGCCAGCAATACATTATTAAACCTATTTTTGCAGCGTTTAAGAAAGTAACACCAACCATGTCTGAAACTGAAAAATCAGCGATTGATGCCGGTACGACCTGGTGGGAAGCTGATTTATTCTGTGGTCGCCCTGATTGGAATAAGCTACACCAATACCCTATGCCAAAACTGACTATCGAAGAGCAAGCCTTTATCGATGGCCCTGTTGAAACTGTGTGTAGCATGCTCGATGATTGGCAAGCAACTCACGAGCTGACAGATTTACCACAAGATGTATGGCAATACTTAAAAGATAATAAATTCTTTGCCATGATCATCAAAAAAGAATACGGCGGCTTACAATTTTCTGCGTTCGCACAATCATGTGTGCTGCAAAAGCTAACCAGTAAATCTACTTTGCTGTCATCAATTGTTGGTGTGCCTAATTCATTAGGTCCAGGTGAATTACTGCAGCACTATGGTACAAAAGAGCAAAAAGATCATTACCTTCCGCGTCTTGCAAGTGGTCAAGAGATCCCATGCTTTGCCTTAACTTCGCCAGAAGCGGGCTCTGATGCCAGCGCCATCCCTGATTACGGGGTTGTCTGTAAAGGTATGTGGGAAGGGGAAGAGGTTGTTGGTATTAGCCTTACGTGGAACAAGCGTTACATCACCCTTGCACCTGTAGCAACTGTACTTGGTCTAGCGTTTAAAATGCAAGATCCAGACGGCCTACTAGGAGACACTAAAGAGCTTGGTATTACCTGTGCATTGATCCCAACAGATATGCCAGGTATTGAGATTGGCCGTCGCCACTTTCCGTTGAATGTGCCGTTTCAAAATGGCCCTACCCGCGGTAAAGATATTTTCGTACCGCTTGATTACATTATTGGTGGCCCAGAAATGGCAGGCCAAGGCTGGCGCATGCTGGTTGAGTGTTTATCGGTTGGTCGTGCAATTACGTTACCGTCAAACTCTGTGGGTGGTATTAAAACTATCGCGCTTGCCAGTGGTTCATACAGCCGTATTCGTCGTCAGTTCCGTTTACCTATTGGGCAAATGGAAGGTGTTGAAGAGTCACTTGCAAAGCTGGCTGGTTACGCTTACAGCTCAGACGCAGCGGTAAGCATGTCTACCGGTGCGGTTGACTTAGGAGAAAAGCCGTCAGTGGTATCTGCGATTATAAAATATCACTTAACGGAGCAAATGCGTGATTCTACTATCCATGCGATGGATATTCACGGTGGTAAAGGCATCATGCTTGGCCCAAATAACTATTTAGGTCGTGGCTATCAAGGTGCGCCTATTGCCATTACCGTTGAAGGCGCCAACATCTTGACCCGTAATATGATTATTTATGGTCAAGGGGCTATTCGCTGTCATCCGTTTGTATTAACTGAGTTAGGTGCTTGTGAAATTGACGATCGTGAAGAAGCGCTTGCAGTATTCGATAAAGCCTTAATGGGTCACATTGGCTTTACCATCTCAAACTTAGTTCGCACTAAGTGGATGAGCTTTACCGGTGCTCGCTTTGCAAGCACACCATTTAAAGATGAAACAGCCGAGTTTTACCGCACCGCTGCTCGCTTTAGTGCATCCCTTGCATTGATGTCTGACATCAGCATGGCAGTATTTGGTGGTTCCCTAAAACGTAAAGAACGCATTTCAGCACGCTTAGGTGACTTATTAAGCTACTTATACTTAGTGTCTGCTACGCTTAAACGTTATAACGATGAAGGCCGCAAAAAAGAAGACTTAGCGCTTGTTCAATGGAGCTGCCAAGATCACCTTTATCACTGCCAGCGTGCTTTAGCTGATTTAATTAATAATATGCCATCAGCACCGTTACGCGCAGCATTAAAACTTATGCTATTCCCATTTGGTCGTCCGGTACGTAAACCAACTGACAAACTTGAGCACAAACTAGCGCAAATTCTACAAGTGCCTAGTGAAACTCGTAATCGCTTAGCAAGTTATGTCTATTTGACGAATGAGCCACTTAACTTAGTGGGTCGCCAAGAGCAAACGCTTAAAGATGTGCTAGCCGTTGAGCCACTTTTTGACAAGGTATGCCGTGAAAAAGGCGTTAAACTGCCTTTCTTTCAACTTGATAAAGTCGCACAAATGGGCCTTGATGCTGGTATTTTAACTCAGGCCGAAGCTGATAAATTGGCAAGTGTTGAAAAAGCGCGCTTAGATGCGATTAACGTGGACGATTTTGATCCTGCGGATTTACTTGCCGGTAATGCAGCACGAAAAAGTACTAACAATGAGGCTGATGCCGCTTGAACTCTTATGAATTAAGCAATTAAAGCAAGCAACAAGCCTGTGATAACCATCCAAGCCAGCGCATAATGCGCTGGTTTTTTTTGCGCGATATATAATTGTACAGCGCACCAAACAACACTCAGACTTAATAACAACCACCCTATTTTAGCTACGAATAACAGATAACTGAGTAGTGTGATAAAAAAGAATAAACAGCTTGGGATAAATTGGCTGATAAAAAACCACCGCTGCTGGTTGTTTGCTTGAAAGAACAGCGAATACTTATCATGTAACTTGCCACAATCAAATTGCAGTGAGCTGGTAAACAACACTATAAAAGCAAGGGCTAGTACACTAAATATAGCCGCTAAGTCAGCGCGCTCAAGCAGTAAAGTAGTCGTGGCCATGAACACGCACAACAATAAAGCCACTCGCCATACTAATACCCAGCAGTGCTGAATAAAAAAGCTTAACCAAAAAGTAAAGAGTGAATTGACCGATAGCCGATCGTTTAACAAAAATACTGGCAGTAACATGCTCAGCGCAAATAATACAATAAAGCTACTATGATAAACCAACGACGTTATATTAATGGGTAACAAAACTAAAACAGCCGTAAACCCTAAGCCATATATTAATGCTCGTGGCTTATACAAACACAGTACGCCTAAGCCAAATTGCAGCAACATGAAAAGTATAAAATGTGGTGCTCTTAGCCATTGTGTAAAAGTTAAATCCAGCGCAATAACAGCACTTGCTAACAACCAAGCATTACTTAACAGTAATAGCTTTATATCCATACACGCAAGCCAAGTTGACCTTACAATAGTATATTGAAAGAGTCGTTGTTGACTATTCTTAATGGCTGACTTCATTGCACTGAGCATCACGCTTTGCAGCAAAAGATACAACCACGCCATTTGCGCACCATATTGCGGCGCTTCACTACTGTCGATAATTTTGCCCAGCCCTAAAAATAACAGCAAAATCATACCAAGCATGGCTGAACCAAGTACCACTAAAAATAATAAGCCAAAATTTTTAAGTTGCTGCAGTAATTGAGTCAGCTCAATTTTATAGGCCTGGTAGCGATAGTCCATAAAGGCACGGTATTGTGTAATTGTAGAGCTAATAACAAGCTTACTCATAATGGCATGCACTCAAAACCATGTTCAATAAACGGTGCGGGTTCATGGCAAGTGATAATAATTTGCCCGTGCGCTTTATCAACTAGATATTTATCCAACAAATCAAGTAAGTATTGAATACTCGTTTGATCAAGTGCTGCACTGGGTTCATCTAATAATAAATACGGTGCATCCCGCATTAAGGCTAAAATTAATTGGCACTTTTTCTGATTACCAGATGACAATGCATCAAAACGCGTATTTAAAAATTCAGTAAAGTTAAAACCGTCAATCAGCCCCATCGGCCAATGACAACTAAGCGCTTTAGCAGATAAATTAATAATTTGTTTTGCGGTTAAAAACTCTGGCAGTGCAATGCGGTCACTCGCAATTGCGACCTGTTTATAAGGTTCTGACAACACTTTTCCTGAGAATAATACTTGCCCACGTTGTGCTTGCTCAAGGCCTGCAAGCATCATGAGTAGCGTAGTTTTACCTTGGCCGTTCGGCGCTTCTATGCATACTCTCGGTGCTGTAAAGCTGATACTGTAATCTTTATATAGAATGTTATCTGCAAATTGCTTATGTAAACCAATGACTTCAATCATCACTTTCCTTTTATATGAGAGAGCCTTTTAAATGACAAGCATTGTAACATGGGCTGTATTTTTGATGGTACAAGCTTTGTAACACTTTATTGCCGTTAAAATGGGCCAAAAACTTGCGTTTAAATAATGTTCGGGCAACACTAAAATCGGTAAAGAACTCATTAAATAACAATAAACCAAGGAATGTACTATGAATAACAGATTAAAATTCGCTACACTCGCCTGTGCGATCAGTATTGCTTTGAGTGGTTGCAGCCAATCAAGCAACCCAACTACACACACTGAGGTGCAGTCACAACAAGTTCAGCAAGTTAAAACCTATAACGCAAAAACCTTTTTTGATACCACTTCTATTATGGGTAGCAGCTTTTCGCCAACAGGTGATAAAGTTTTAGTTAGTAGCGATGAAAGCGGCATCTACAGCTTGTATGAAGTCGATGTGAAAACAGGTAATAAAACTCGCTTAACTAATTTTGCAGACAGCACCTACCCTATCCGCTATTTTCCCAATGATGAGCGCGTACTGTTTACTAAAGATTCAGGGGGTAACGAGCGTTATCATGTTTATGTGCAAGAGCTTGACGGCACGGTAAAAGACTTAACTCCAGGCGATGAAACTCGCGCAAGCTTTGCAGGTTTTACCAAAGATGGCAGCCAATTTTTTATCACCAGCAACCAGCGCGATGCTAAGTTTATGGACTTATACCGCGTTGATAGTAAGACCTATAAAATTGAACCTGTTTATCTAAACACCCTAGGTTTAGATGTGGGGGCAATTAGCCCTAATGGGCGTTACATCGCGCTTTCTAAAAGCAACACCAATAAAGACAGCGACACATTTATTCTTGATACCTTTAAAAAGACCCTTAAGCCACAGTTAATTTCAAAACATGACACACCGGCTCAATATACACCTGAGACCTTCTCTGTCGATAGCAAATATTTATATTACTCTACAGACGCTAAAGGAGAGTTTTCTCAGGTATGGCGTTATGACTTAGCCTCAGGTGAACATAGTGCTGCGCTAAAGGATGATTGGGATGTTAGTTTTATTTATTTTTCTAAATCAGGGCGCTATCAAGTCAGTGGTATCAATGCCGATGCCAGTACCAAAGTAACCGTTATAAACACGCAAACAGGCAAAGAAATCGCTATGCCTCAGTTACCCGCGGGTAATTTACGTGGTGTTAGCTTTTCAAGTGATGAAAAAACAATGGCGTTTTACTTAAACTCAGACACCTCACCAAGCAATTTATTTGTTTGGCAAGTGGGAAGTAATGAAGCGAAACAACTTACAAACACATTAAGTGAAGATATAAATCAAAACGATTTAGTTGCGAGCACCATCGTGCGTTTTAAAAGTTTTGATGGCCTAGAAATACCAGGCGTTTTGTATAAACCAAAACAAGCCAGCAGTACTAATAAAGTTCCAGCACTTATTTGGGTGCATGGTGGTCCAGGTGGGCAAAGTCGTACCGGTTACAGTGCTATGCAACAGCACCTAGTTAATCACGGCTATGCAATTTTTGCTGTTAACAATCGCGGCAGCTCAGGCTATGGTAAAACCTTTTTTCATTTGGATGATAAAAAACACGGCACAGACGATTTACAAGATATAGTTTACGGTAAAAAACACTTACAAAGTTTAGATTGGGTTGATGCGGATAAGATCGGTATTATGGGTGGCAGCTACGGCGGCTTTATGACAGCGGCAGCGCTTGCCTTTGAGCCAGAAGAGTTTAAAGTCGGCATTAATATTTTTGGCGTTACCAACTGGGTACGCACACTCAATTCAATTCCGCCATGGTGGGAAAGCTTTAAAAAAGCGTTATACGATGAAATGGGCGATCCAGCAACAGATGGTGAACGTCATCGTGCGATCTCTCCATTATTCCACGCCAAAAACATCACCAAACCTTTAATGGTTATTCAAGGTGCTAACGATCCGCGGGTATTACAAGTTGAAAGCGATGAACTTGTTGCCGCAGTAAAAGCCAATGGTGTGCCCGTAGAGTACGTATTGTTTGACGATGAAGGCCACGGCTTTACCAAAAAAGAAAACCGTATTAGTGCCTCCAATGCTTACTTAAACTTTTTAGATACTTACCTAAAAGAGCGCTTCGGCCCACAAAGTTAAACGAAAAAAGTGATAAGAGCCTGTGTTTTACTAAAATAAAGTGCGGGCTTTTTTATACCTACCTAAAGCTGATAGCTGATAGCTGA